>DASTJG010000067.1:0-6929 GCA_035716785.1 Anaerolineales bacterium | reverse complement strand
CCGAACAGTTTGCAGATCGGCGGCAAGAAGGTCTACATCACAACCCTGTTCGCGGATATCCGCGGCTTTACCTCGTACAGCGAAAAACATTCCCCGGAAGAATTGGTGAACGTATTGAACCGTTATCTCGCCGCGGCAGCAGACGCGGTGCTGTCCTACGAAGGCACTGTGGACAAGTTCCTGGGTGACGCCGTGATGGCCTGGTACAACGCGCCTGTCCCACAGCCCGACCACACGCTGCGCGCGATCAAGTCTGCGCTGGCAATACGCGAGGCAGTGGCAGCGTTACACGCTCAATTGCCGAAAGAGGCTCATCTCGATTTCGGCGTGGGCATTCACTATGGCGACGCTGTGTTAGGCTGGATCGGCACGGAAAAACGACTCGAATACACCGCCATCGGTGACAGCGTCAATACGACCAAACGTATTCAGGAGAATTGTGCAAAAAATCAGATCCTGATCAGCAAAGAGGCCTATGAGCGAGTACAGGATGAGATCGAAGCCAAATTGTTCGATCCCTTGTCTGTAAAGGGCAAGGCGCAGCCTCTGGACGTGTATGAGGTGGTGGGACTGAAGTGATGATTTCGGTGAACACATCGCTTGCCGCTTTTCAAGAATACTTCAATACCAATAAAGACAAATTCAGATTCATTGCCCTGGTCTCCTCCACTTGAGGGCCATGCCTGCGCGGCGCCCGGGCGGTGCAGCAAGTATTGATCGAGGAAGACCCTCCCATCGATATTGCAATCATCATCGTCTGGATCGATATGCTTGCAGCAGACAGTGAAGAGGCTGCCAGCTTATCTGCCCGGATCTTTCATGACAACCGGGTTCGACAGTTCCATGACTCAAACCGATATTTGGGGAAAATTATCGCGGAGAGCCTGGGCAGCGAGGACGCTATCGCCTGGGATACCTATCTGTTTTATGCCAAAGGAAGCGAGTGGAAAGAAAATATGCCTGCCCCACTGGATTGGGCACATCAACTCGATGACCCCTGGGCGAATCCGGATCATTTTGCATGGGACAACGATTTGCCTGCAAGGCTGCGGGAAATCACGAACAAGTTGATTCGGAACTAGGTCCAAACCCTGCTTACAAAATTTACCAACTGCTCCATGCCCTTTGCGATGGGTGCGGTGTTGATATATTCTTGGACCGTATGTGCGCTGCCGCCTGTCGTCACGCCCAGCACGATGGCGGGATAGCCTTTGCTCAACGGCACATTGGCGTCGGTGGAGCCTGAGATCAGGCCTGCCTCCAATCCCTGTTCGCGCAGGCAATCCTTTCCCAGCAGGACCAGCGGATGACCTGCCGAGAGATCCCCCGCGGGACGCTGGCCGATCACATCCGCTTCCACGCTCACTCCCGGCCGGTTCGCGTGCCGGATCAGCTTCTCCACGACTGCAACCAGTTCCGCTAAAGCCTCCCGCCCTTCGGAACGCAGATCCAAATCGAGCGAGGCCTCAGAGGCGATCACATTCACAGAGGTTCCTCCTGAAATCTTCCCCACGTTCATGGTTGTGCGCGGATGGGCCGGCAGAGAGAGGGAAGTCAAACCCACCACCAGCCTTGCCAGTTCGTGGACTGCCGAGGGCTGGCCATAATCGGACCACGAGTGTCCGCCGCCGGTGCGCACGTTGACGCGATAACGCTTGACGCCCACGGCACGATGATAGACATGTCCCAGCGCCAATCCTTCCAGCACGAGATAAGCGTGCACGTCTGCACCAAAACGATCGACGACCGCTTTCATGCCGCGTAGATCTCCAAGCCCCTCCTCACAAACATTTGCCACAAACCAGACATCGCCGCGCAGGGGGATCTGACGTTCGCACAGGGACCAGAGCAGGCCGAACAGGGCCGCGACGCCCATCGAGTTGTCTCCCAGCCCGGGGCCATGGATCAGCCCGGGGCCCCGCTTGATCGATAGATCTGTCTCGAATGGAAAGACCGTATCCATATGCGCGCTGACGATCAGCGGCCTGGACTCCCCCATCCCTGGAAAGCGAGCAAGGACATTACCCGCCTCGTCAATACAAATATCATGCAATGGCTCCCTGGCGAATAGCTCGTGGATAAACTCTGCCCTTTTCTCCTCCCGGAACGTCGGCGCGGGAATCTGTTGGATCTGAATAGCAAGTTCAACCAAACGATCTACAAGATCATTCATCACACTTCCCGTACCATTTCTCGCAACGCTTCCAGGCGCGCCTCGGCCAGTCCCGGCAGCACATCCAATGGATAGAATGCGCCGCTCCCCTCCACCTTCAATGAGGCAGAGACATTTCCGTATAGCACACCCTCCAGCGGATCGTAGTCTTTACAATAGCCTGCGAGAAAACCTCCGCAGAATGCATCCCCCGCGCCGGTGGGGTCGGCAAGCCGGGCCGGATAAGCGGGAACCTCCCACTTGCGTTTGTTGTTCGTGTCGTATAGCAGTTGACCGCGCGCGCCGCATTTGATCACCACATACTCGCAGCCATACATGGATACGGCTTCGGCCATCTCCCAGACATCATATGTCTCCCCCCAGAACAGGTTACTCAGCTCCTCCAGCGACGGAAGGAACGCGGTCACACCGTGGAGCAGAGCCGGCAGTTCGCGCCGTGCCGATGGCATCATCGCATCCGCTCCCGGATCCAAAACGAAGGTATGCACAGAACCGCGCTTCATCCCAGCGATCAATTGCGTCTGCGTCACGATATCCATGGCACATAACAGCGCAGCGCGCGCTGTCAGATAATCATCTGGAATATCAGTGATGTTCAGCGTACGTCCCGGATCGGGCTTTTTTGTGTCATCGGTGGGTTGGTATCCAAGCAGTGATTTGGGGAAGGTCATCTCGCGCCGCGCAAAATGCGAGACAGGGTTGATCCGATTCACTTCGTACAATTCGTTGTACGCCAGGAAATCCCTCACATCCATGTTTTTGGGAAGAATGCGGATGCCGTACGTATCGAAGCCGCGCGCCATGCAGGCATTCAGCCATTCGCGCGGATAGTCATTGCCAACGCGCCCGACCAGACCAATTCCCGATTCCCACACTCGGAGCCCGGCCGCGGCGTAAAGCAGGTTACCTCCCGGCGCATCGAGCCTGGCCAGTCCTGCAGGAGGCAAAAGATATTCGCGTGTTAACTTACCAAAGACAAGAAATTGGGACTCCATGTCAGACCTGACTAATTATAAAAGAAAAGGTGACAGTTTCGTTACGACTGTCACCTGCCAAATTAGACTTTTCTAAGCGATCGAAATCATTCCAGGAATGGACTGGGAGTGGGCACGTGCCGGGTCTGCTCCATCGGCAGCAGGAATGTAAATGTGCTGCCCTTGCCTTGCTCACTTTCCACCCAGATCCGTCCACCATGCAGCTCGATCATGGCTTTCGCGACGGAGAGTCCCAATCCCATACCGCCGTAACGACGCGTGAGATGCGTTTCCACCTGGAAGAATCGTTCAAACACGCGCGGCAGATCCTTGGCGGGGATGCCAATCCCATCATCGCTCACACTCACTCTGACATGACCGACATCTTCCTGAACCCTGACTGTCACATGCCCGCCGGCTTCCGTAAATTGCAGGGAATTCTTGACAAGATTGCTCAGGGCGATACTGAGTTTGGCTTCATCGGCATCGATATAACCTGCCGTCGCATCTGTTTCACACTGTAGTGTAATGTTTCTCGAGTCTGCCTCATCCTGAAACAACAGGGTCACTTCCTCGGCGATCTTCGCCAGAGAAACTTTTTGATGTCGAATACGCGCTGCACCGGTTTGGATGTTATCCACGTCCGAGAGGTTTTCGACAATTTCCTTGAGTCGCGTAGCATTCCGAATAATGGTGTCGAGTTGTTCACCATACTGTTCGCCCGCCAGTTCACGCAGGAATGTCGAGTGACCAAGGATCAAGCCCAACGGTGTCCGAAGCTCATGCGAGGTAATCGCGATGAAGTCGTTTTTGAGACGTTCCAGTTCGGCAAGCTCGATGCTGGTCGCCCGCACCCTGCGCTGCAGGTTTGCGTTTTGCATGGCCTGCGCGGCAAGTGCTCCCAGCGTTTCTAGAATCGCGAGGTCATGTTCGGTATAATGGGCTTCGTCCTTTTTATTGAGCGCCTCCAGCACACCGACAACTTCACCACGCACCATCAGCGGAACGGCAACCAGTGAATGGGTCTCGTGCTTGGTCACATGGTCGACCACTTTAAAATGACGTTGATCCAGTTTCACATCCTGGATGATCAGAGGTTGGCCCCGGCGGTAGACCCAGCCCGCAGCACTGCCGCTCAAGGGAACGCCCACCGGCCGCAGCAGGTCACGCTGGAACCAGTGCATGGCCAGAAAACGCAGCTCCGCAGCGGACTCATCATATTCAAGGATAGACGCCAGCTCACTAGTGGTTAGCTCAATGGCTTCACTGATAATGGTCTGTAAAAAGGACTCAAGATCAGGCGCGGTGGTTAACCCCCGCACAACTTCCAGCAAACGTTCAAGGTGATCAATGCGTTCGTTGGTGGTCATCAAACGGATTATACAACACGGAGTGCATACTAGAATAGCTATTTCATAACAGGTGATAGTCACTTTGAAAGCCAGACAGATAAGGAGATCCCATTTCATGGCAAGCAAAAAAGTACGCGTCGCAATTATTGGCGTGGGCAACTGCGCCTCCTCGCTCGTTCAGGGCATCCAGTTCTATAAGGATGCCACAGATGATGCCCTTGTCCCGGGCATCATGCATACGCGCCTCGGCGGGTATCATATTCGCGACATCGAATTCACCCTGGGAATTGATGTCAATGTCACAAAGGTTGGCAAGGATCTTTGTCAGGCCATCTTTGCCGAACCCAACAATACCTACAAGTTTGCGGATGTGCCTCAGCTCAACGCGCCCGTGGTGCGCGGCATGACCCACGATGGGCTTGGCAAATATCTTTCCGGGATGATCAAGAAAGCGCCCGGGCCAACAGCAGACATCGTCAAGCTGCTCAAAGATACAAAGACTGACGTGGTCGTGAACTTCCTGCCTGTCGGTTCGGAGATGGCAACCAAATGGTATGTGGAGCAGGCCATCGAAGCAGGCTGCGCGTTCGTCAATGGCATCCCTGTTTTCATTGCTTCTTCGGAATACTGGGCAAAGCGCTTCCGGGATGCCAAATTACCCATCCTGGGAGATGACATCAAGTCACAGGTTGGCGCGACCATTTTGCACCGCGCCCTCGCCACGCTCTTCGTGGACCGCGGCGTGCGCATCGACCGCACCTATCAGCTCAACTTCGGCGGCAACACGGACTTTCTCAACATGCTCGAGCGTGAACGCCTCGAGAGCAAAAAGATTTCCAAGACCAATGCAGTCCTCAGCCAGATCCCCTATGAACTCGATCACGACGATGTCCACGTGGGTCCATCGGATCATGTGCCCTGGCTCACCGACCGCAAGTGGGCGTATATCCGCATGGAAGGGACCACCTTCGGCGATGTGCCGCTCAATGTGGAAGTCAAATTGGAAGTATGGGATAGCCCGAATTCCGCGGGCGTGATGATCGATGCCATCCGCTGCGCCAAGATCGCGCTGGACCGCAAGTTGAGCGGTCCCATCATCGGACCTTCCTCCTATTTCTTCAAGACGCCTCCCAAACAATTCCGCGACGACGTCTGCCGCGAAAAAGTGGAAGCCTTTATCAAAGGCGAAGAGTGATAACCGTTCGTCGGGGGCTTGAAGCCCCCGACGAACTTTTTCGGATAGAATCCATACCATGCAAAAATACACTCGTTTCTTCCTATCCATCAGCCTGATTGCTGTATTAGTGAGCGCCTGCCAGTCCACACCTGCCGCTACGCAGGATATCAGCGTCGCGCTGACCCAGGCCTTTGAAACCGCGCTCGCTCAATTGCAGCCGACCACGCCTCCCCTGCCCAGCGAGACTCCCGTGCCCACTGCGACGGCATTTGTACCCCGCACCCCGCCCGCGCTGCCTGCAACGTTCGTGGCGAGTCAACTCAACAAACTGGATACACCGCACACATACATTACGGATACCTGCCAATATCTCCGCGACAAGTGGAACTCCAACAATGCCACACCCGGGACCGTGGTTATGGTCGTGATGTTTCATGGCATTACCCAGGAGAAAGCTGAAAGAACTCACGATATTAGCAAGCAGGATTTCAAGAAATTGATGAGTGATCTGAAGGATCAGAACTTCGAAGCGATCAACGCCACGCAGCTGGCTGATTTTATGGACCACAACGCCAGGATCCCGGCCCGCTCCGTCCTCCTGATCCAGGATGACCGGCACTTCGCCGAAAATTTCAATGAACATTTTCGCCCCTATTGGGAGAAATGGGGCTGGCCGGTGGTCAACGCGTACATTGCGAAGGATGAACGCCCTGATCTGTGGGCCGAAAATGCCGCCCTGGCTGCCGAAGGCTGGGTGGATTATCAGGCCCATGGCGTCATCCACAACGAAAACATGAGCGATGCTTCGACGGATGAATTTCTCACCGGCGAGTTACAGGGCGCCGTCACAAACCTGCAAAAGTATTTCAACAAGACGCCCGTTGCCATTATCTGGCCCGGCGGCGGATTCGGAGTCCGTCCCGTGCAATTTGCACGAAAGTATGGTTATCGTCTTGGCTTCACGGTCAACCCGCGCGGTCCGATCATGTACAACTGGGTGCCGCTCGCCGATCAACCGGACCCCGCTCGACCGGCTTACTTAGCAGAAGGACATGTCAATGACCCGCGCCTGGTGCTGCCGCGTTATTGGCCATACCAGGTGCAGTCAAGCCTGGATACCGTCCGTACGATTGGCAACGAAGCCGCGGCCTACGCGGAGCAAAACAAAGCCACCGAACTCGAATACTACGACATTATGTGCGCGCCCACGCTCGGGCCGATTCCGTAGCGCAACGCTCCCGCTGCCGTCCCCG
>DASTJG010000066.1:0-2487 GCA_035716785.1 Anaerolineales bacterium | reverse complement strand
TGTGTGCTTCCCGGCCAAACGGTGCAGCCATCCATAACAAATCCCATCAACATAGAGAATGCTGTGGCCGGCACGGCCCAGGCTGCGGCAACCCAGACAGCGCTGGCGAACCCACTTCCGACTACTGCCAACATGGCTTCCACATCCACCCCAACACCCAAAGTATCCTCTTCAGGGACAGCTCTGGTCACTCTTGCAGATGACTCCACACAATTCATCGATTATATATCGGGGATGCAGATGGTCTTCCCGGCCGGCTGGCTGGTCGTTCGGGTGGGTGAAGATGAATACTACACAGCCTGGGGAAGCCCGGAATCCCAAACACCTGTGTTTATGGACATACTTACTGGCATACAAAGTTTGGATCCCAAAGTGTTCCGAGTGCATGCACTGGATATGCGATCCGATCATATTATTAATAACGATATCACACGGGTCGATGTGGTCTTTTCGCAAAACGATATAAGAACCTTAAAGGAGGTTCAGGCGGATGAAAAGAAAAACCACCCGCGCTATAAAAGTTATAAATTACTAACCTCCAAAATTTTTGATACTCCACAAGGCATCCAGGCATTGAACATAGAAGCGCAGTGGGCAACGTCCAATGGCGCCAGCCAAACGGGGCTGAGCTATCATAGAAGAGTGCTTTATAAAGTATCGACAGGGGTAATTGCCATTGATTTGTATACTTTATTGGATAAAAAAGACCTGACGACCCCGGACCTTGAGCAAGTCATCAACAACATCACGTTCTTCGATCTGTGATCCTATTGGATTTCAACGCTCTGTCCCTCGCGGCGTATAATTGCCGCGAGGGATTTTTCATTCCAACAAGGAGACCGCATCATGTCTGGACCCAGAGTTGTCCGTGCTCCGAGAGGCGTTGACCTCACCTGCAAGAACTGGCTCAGCGAAGCCGCCTATCGCATGATCCAGAATAACCTCGACCCGGAAGTGGCCGAGAAACCTGACGAACTCGTTGTCTACGGCGGGCGCGGAAAAGCCGCGCGCTCCTGGGAGGCGTTCGACGCCATCCTTGAATCGCTCAAGAACCTTGAAGAAGATGAAACCCTGCTCGTGCAGTCGGGCAAGCCGGTGGTCGTCTTCAAGACACACAGGGACGCGCCAAAAGTGTTGATCGCCAACTCCAACCTGGTGCCGCACTGGGCTACCTGGGAGCACTTCGATGAACTAGCGAAAAAAGGACTCATCATGTACGGGCAGATGACCGCCGGTTCCTGGATCTATATCGGCACCCAGGGCATCCTCCAAGGCACCTATGAGACCTTCGGTGCACTCGCCAAACTCAAAGGCTGGGATTCGCTCAAAGGAAAGTTTGTGCTCACCGCAGGCTTGGGCGGGATGGGCGGCGCGCAGCCGCTGGCGATCACCATGAACGAAGGCGTGGGGCTGATCGTGGAAGTCGATGCCGAGCGCGCCGAGCGCCGCCTCGCCATCGGGTATGTGGACACGGTGGTGGACACGCTCGAAGAGGCGATGACGCTCGTGGAGGAAGCGAAAGAGCAGCAGATCCCCAGGTCGATCGGATTGATCGGCAACGCCTCAGACGTGTACAGCGAGCTTGTCACGCGGGGCATCATCCCCGATGTGGTGACCGACCAGACCTCCGCGCATGAAGCGCTGATGTACGTCCCCTCTGGTTTGCCTGTGACCGCCGCGAACGAGCTGCGAAAGTCCGACCCGGAAAAATATAAAAAGATGGCAATGGACTCGATGTCGAAGCATGTGCAGGCCATGCTGGATTTCCAGCGCGCCGGTGCGGAAGTATTCGATTACGGCAACAACCTCCGCCAGCAGGCCTACAACAACGGCGTCAGCGACGCGTTCGAGTTCCCCGGCTTTGTGCCCGCCTATATTCGTCCGTTGTTTTGCGAGGGCAAGGGACCGTTCCGCTGGGTGGCGTTATCGGGTGACAGGGAAGATATTTACGCGACTGATCGAGCCATCCTGGAGTTGTTCCCGGAAGACGATCATCTCAAACGCTGGCTGACGATGGCGCGTGAGAAAGTCCCGTTCCAGGGACTGCCGGCGCGCATCTGCTGGCTTGGCTACGGCGAGCGCGTGAAAGCGGGACTCAAGTTCAACGAACTGGTCGCGAGCGGAAAGGTCAAAGCGCCGATCGTGATCGGACGTGACCACCTCGACTCAGGCTCGGTCGCTTCGCCCAACCGCGAAACCGAATCCATGAAGGATGGCTCGGATGCCATTTCGGATTGGGCGATCCTCAACGCGCTGATCAACGCAGTTGGCGGGGCGACGTGGGTCTCGTTCCACCACGGCGGCGGCGTGGGTATGGGCTACAGCCAGCACGCGGGACAGGTCATCGTGGCGGATGGGACGCCCGAGGCGGCCCGCAGGCTGGAACGCGTTTTGACAACAGACCCCGGCATGGGCGTCGTCCGGCACGCCGACGCGGGCTACGAAGAGGCCATCGAAGCAGCAAAGCGGCATGGGATCAAAATGCCG
>DASTJG010000065.1:0-6804 GCA_035716785.1 Anaerolineales bacterium | reverse complement strand
CATGCCCGCATCAAGAACATCGATGCCAGCAAAGCCAGGGCATTGAAGGGTGTCGCGGCAGTGCTGACGTGGCAGGATATTCCGCGTGTCGTCTATTCCACGGCCGGTCAGTCTGATCCGATCCCCGGTCCGCTGGATTCGTTCTCGCTGGATAACAAGGTCCGTTTCGTGGGCGACCGCGTCGCGATGGTCGCGGCGGAAACACCCGAGATCGCGGAACAGGCCCTGAGCCTGATCGATGTCGAATACGAAATCCTGCCTCCCATTCTCGACTCGCGCGTAGCAATGAATCCGGATGCGCCTCGCATCCACGATGAGCCGGAGTTCGTCAACTTCGCGGACTCGAACCCGGAAAAGAATCTCGCGGCAGAGATCCGCATCGACATCGGCGACGTGGAAAAAGGCTTTGCCGAAGCCGACGAGATCTTCGAAGCGGAATACGAAGTGCCGAAGGTCCAGCAGGCGCACATTGAGCCGCACGTCGCGGTGACCTACTGGGATGAAGACGACCGGCTGGTGATCCGCACCTCCACGCAGGTGCCGTTCCACGTGCGGCGCATGCTCGCGCCGGTGCTGAACTTACCCGTAAAGAGAATTCGTGTGATCAAGCCGCGCATCGGCGGCGGCTTCGGCGGCAAACAGGAAGTGTTGATGGAAGACGTCCCGGCCCATTTGACCATCGCGACCAAACGACCGGTCATTTACGAATATACGCGTGAGGAGGAGTTCATCGGGGCGCGCTCGCGCCACCCGATGAAGGTCAAGATGAAGACCGGCGTGAAGCGCGATGGGACGATCACCGCCAATTCCATGTACGCTCTCTCGGATACAGGCGCGTACGGTTGTCATGCGCTGACGGTCACGGGCAATACCGGGCACAAGGCGATGGCATTGTATGTGGGCAATGGTGACTATCGCAAGTCGCCAAACATTCGCTTCTACGCAGACGTGGTCTACACCAACACACCACCCGCCGGCGCGTTCCGCGGCTACGGTGTCCCGCAGGGATACTGGCCCGTCGAACGTCACATGGAAAAGATTGCCCGCGCGCTGGGTCTCGACCCGATCGAATTCCGCTTGAAGAATGCAATTCATCCAGGCGAATATCATCCCTTCAGTACCGCCTGGAACGAAGGCCGCGAGCCGCGCCCCGAGATCATCCACACGGTTGGATTGGAACAATGTGTGGCTCAGGGCAAGGCTGCGATTGGGTGGGATGATAAATACGGAAACGAAGATTGGCGTTCTCTCCGTCTTTCTTCTTTCGGGGGACAGGAGAGCGGAAAGAGGAAAGAGGGCAAATTGCGCAAGGGTATCGGCGTTGCGATGGTAATGCAAGGCACTGCGATTCCCTACCTGGACATGGGCGGCGCCTCGATCAAGATGAACGATGACGGTTCGTTCAACCTGCTCGTCGGCGCGACCGATCTGGGCACCGGCTCGGACACCGTCCTGGCGCAAATGGCAGCGGAGACATTGGGCGTCCCCGTCGAGGATATGATCACCTACTCGTCCGACACGGACTTCACTCCGTTCGACAAAGGTGCCTATGCATCTTCAACAACATACATATCCGGCACGGCAGCGGTCAACGCGGCAAAGATCGTCGCGGAGCGGATCAAGGTCCGCGCGGCGATGATGCTGAAGCTGGACAGCCATGAAGAGATCAAGCTGGCAAATCGCCAGGCAATTGCTCCCGATGGGCGAACTGTCCCATTTACTGAAATTGCTTTGAACGCCCTGCACAAGGAAAACCAGGAACAGATCATGGGTGTGGCAAGCTATGTGTCGCCGGTCTCGCCGCCGCCGTTCGCGGCGCAGTTCGCGGAAGTCACAGTGGATACGGAAACCGGTGCGGTCACCGTCGATAAGCTCGTGATGGCAGTCGACTCGGGTGTGATTGTCAATCCCCTCACAGCCAGCGGACAGATCGAAGGCGGCATGACCCAGGCGCTCGGCTACGCGGTCTGTGAGGAGATGCGCTACGACGAAAAGGGTAACGCCATCGAACGCGATCTGGATCGCTATCACATCTTCCGCGCCGACGAGATGCCCGAATTGGAAACCATCTTCGTCGAGACCTTCGAGCCAAGCCATCCATTTGGCGTCAAAGCAGTTGCCGAGATCCCCATGGACGGCGTTGCACCTGCCGTGGGCAATGCAATCCTCGATGCCACTGGCGTAAACGTGGACGAGATCCCCGTCACGCCGGAGAAGGTGTGGCGGTCCTTGCAGTCAACGCGCTAAACAGCCAGGGAATAAAAATTATGCCGAACAAAATTTATGTAATCGGGCATGTCAACCCGGATACCGACTCCATTGCTTCCGCGATGGGCTACGCCTGGCTCTTGCGCGAACGTGACGGAGTGGATACAGTCGCGGCACGCGCTGGTGCGCTCAACCCACAATCCGCCTGGGTGCTCAAGCAGCTCAAGCTCGACCCGCCTGTACTACTCACCGACGCCTCGCCGCGTTTCGAGTCGGTCATGCAAAGGCTGGATAGCATCCGCCCGGCAGCGCAGCTCGGTCTGGCGTGGACTCTTGCCAGTCGCACGGGCGGCATTGCACCCGTGGTGGATGAAGATGGCAAGCCCTATGGCATCATCAACGGTTTTAGCCTCTTCAAATATTTTGCAGAGGTGCTCGGGCCACAGCCTGGCGACACCACCGTCCGCCAGATGATGTCCGCCCCATGCAAGGACGCGGCGAACACCAGTGTAGCGAAGTATCCTGCCAATGGGCATATTCGCGATTTTCTCAATCGCATCCTGCGCGATGACGTGGACGAGTACTGGGTTATCGACGAAAACGGACTTTACTCCGGGATTGCACGCCAGCGCGATCTTCTCAACCCGCCGCGTCTCAAGATCATTCTCGTCGATCATAATGAGCCGAGCCAGGCAATCGGTGCGCTTGAAGAAGCTGAGTTGCTGGAAATTTTGGATCACCATCGACTCGGCAACCCGTATACGCACTCGCCCATCCGTTTTACCGTGGATATCGTGGGATCGACCTCAACTCTCGTTTGCGAACAGACCGCGGAAGCGGGACTCTCCATGCCCCCTGCGTTAGCGGGTGTGCTGCTCGCAGGACTCCTGGCGGATACCCTTATTTTGACTTCTCCCACCACCACGCCGCGCGACAAGGATGCCGCGGAGCGACTGGCGCGCTGGGCCTTCGTGGGCGGCAGTCCGCTCAAAGGCGAGACCATCGAGTCATATGGCAAGTCAGTCCTTTCGGCAGGCGCGGGACTCTCGAACCGCAAACCCGAAGAGATCGTCGGCAACGATATCAAGCTCTACGAAGCCGGTGGATTCAAACTCGCCATTGCACAAGTCGAAGTCACCGATCTGGTCCAACTATCGGACCATCTTGCTCCGCTCACCAAAGCACTCGACGAACTCAAAGACAAACGTGGGCTGGACTTTGCCATGCTGCTCGTCACCGACATCGTGCGCGGCTCCAGCCGCCTGATCATTTCCTCCGCCGCGCCGCCCATTCTGGATAACCTGCCTTATCCGCCTCTCCCCGATGGCACGCGCGACGCGCCGGGCGTGGTGTCGAGGAAGAAGCAATTATTGCCGGTTGTGCTTGGTTTACTGGAGAGTTAATGGAACTTCAAAAATTGATCAATCGGGCGATGGACCTTCGCAGCCAGTACGAGAAAAAAGAGAATCAGCTTTACGGCTCGCCAAGCACCGACGAAGACATTGCTCAGGGACTCCTGGCGGACGCGAACAACCTGGTCAAGCTGGTCATGGCAGAACATGGTAAGCGCGAGATCCTGCATAGCACGGAAAAACTTGGGTCACACTTATCGCATTGTCTGTGGTCGGTGATCGTCCTGGCAAAGATGCACAACGTCGACCTGGGACAGTCCTTCATGGAAACAATGGACAAGCTGGAAAACCATTTACTGGAAACGCAGGAGTAGATCACTATGCCCATGTCGGCACGAGCGTTTGCTGGACTAAAAGCGATCGCTGAATGGAATCCGTCGATGGCAGAGTTCCTGATGCATCTGTTGAAGGATATGCCTCATATGGTGAAGTACAAAGACGATCCCTATGGCCCCCTGACTCTGCTTCTGGTCCAGGATGTGGTGGATAAGCCAATTTTTCCAAATGTAAATATCTCGGTGAAGCTCCCACCCTTCCCGCAGGAAAAACTTGCCGACTGCAAGGTCTTTGGCGACGAGTGGAAGCAACGGAAGTTCACCAAGCAGGAATTTGCAGATGCACTTGAGCAGGTCCTGGATGGAAGAAATACGTAAACACGTTCGATATAAAACTGGACGGACCACATGGTAACGAACATCACTCCGCTATTCATTCTAGGTCTGTTGCTTTTAGGGGTCAGCATATGGGAATTACTGCGCTCGGGGCAGAAAATATTGAAAATCGGCTGGAGAGGCTGGGTCAATATCTTCCTGACCCTGGGAGCAAAGAACCGCCAACCGGTTGACGTCAGCCATTTGTTGATCCCGCCGCCGGCCGCAGATCAGAAAAACATCGAGGAGCTCAAGTCCCTTGGATTTCGCAGACTGGGAGAAGCCGAGGTCAAATCTCCATTCCGCCCGCCTTTGCATGTCTGGGTGTTTGCACACGTCGAGAATCGAATTCAGGCAGAGGCTGCCGGGAGGCGCGTTGGATTTTCAACCTACTTTCAGGAGAAAACTCTGGTGGTCACCGACTTTCCAAACGGCGAGCATATCGAGGACCGAAACTATCAATCTCATACCATTGTTACAAGCATATCGGATGCCTATCATTATCATCTTCAACAAATCGAAAAGTTCAGCCGGAAGTGTGGTCCGCCCCATCCCGTTCAAACCATGAACGATTACCTGCGCTGGGAAGTGGTGGGGCGCAAAAATTATGCCATGCGCAAACTTTCGAGGTGGATCACTTCAAACCTGGTTAGGCTGGTTGCATTTGTCTATGGTTGTCTCGTTCTCATCCTCACGCCGATTTTTTTCGAACCGCCGGATTTTCCATTGATTGCAAAATTAGGTTTCCTTTCCTCTCAAGAGATCCTGATCTACTCGATGATTCTCCTGGCTTCCCCGGCGATCCTTGCCACCAGGTACTTTAGCCGTTGGACCGCCAGCCAAACGCACAAGGATTCCAGGCTTTTAAGAAAAGCAGCAGTTCGGATAAAATAAGGTATGGCAAATAGTATTTATCAAGCCCTCTCTGAAATCGAAAAGAACAACGAATCCGCGGCGCTGTGCACGGTGGTGAAGAGCGAAGGCTCCACGCCGCGGCACGTCGGCAGCAAGATGCTTGTCTACCCGGACGGGAAATTCATCGGCTCGGTCGGCGGCGGGGACCTGGAGCACCGCGTCCTCGACGAAGCCTGGATCGCGATGGGCGACGGCGAATCGCGCCTGATCAAATATCACATGTCCGATCCCTCGCGCGGCGACCCGGGCGTCTGCGGCGGAACTGTGGAGGTCTTTGTGGAACCGATCCTTCCCCCTGCAATGATCCTCGTCATCGGCACCGGACACGTCGGCAAGGCCGTTGCACATCTGGCAAAATGGCTGGGATTCCGCGTCGCGGTCAGCGATGATCGCCCGGAATTTTGTACACCTGAGGCCGTGCCGGGCGCGGACGCGTACTATCCCGTCGAAATGGGAAAATTAACCGAGCAGATGAAGATCAACAAACAGACCTACATCGTCATTACCAGCCGCGGCTCGAATGTGGATCAGGAGGGACTTCCGAGCCTGCTCGCGTCGAACGCGGGATACATCGGCGTGATCGGCTCAAAGCGCCGCTGGCTGACCACGGTCAAGGGGCTGAAGGAAAAAGGCGTCCCGGAAGAGAAGATCGCGCGCGTCCATTCGCCGATGGGACTGGAGTTGAACGCGGAAACTCCCGAGGAGATCGCGGTGAGCATCCTGGCGGAGGTTCTAATGGTAAAGGATAAGGGGACAGGCAAAGCCATGAAGATGAAAGGGAAACAGGCGGAAACGGAGCAAGCAACGTGAAACGAAACGGGCAGAAATCCGTATAAAAATAGGAAAACGGATTGGCGCAGAGCGCCATCCTCGACTTGTAGCGCGTTCCCGCATGGACTATAATGAATTCGCTACCACTATCAAAGGAGAAATCATATGGCTAGAATTTTCGACGTCATTGAATACCCGAATGAGATGAAGGATGAAATCGTCCATCGCTTCCCGGAAACCGGGATCGGTGATTTTCGCATCGGCTCACAGTTGATCGTGCGCGAATCGCAGGCAGCAGTGTTCTTCCGCGACGGGAACGCGCTCGATGTGTTCCGCGCCGGGCGTCACACCATCACGACCGCGAACATCCCGCTGTTGATCGATTGGATTGGCAAAGCGTTCAATGAGCGCACGCCTTTCCCCGCCGAAGTATATTTCGTTTCGATGAAGGAATTTGCGAACGAGAAATGGGGCACCCCCCAGCCCATCATCGTCCGCAACCCCGGCATGGGTCTGGGCGTCGCGTTGCTGCAAGGGTTTGGGACTTATTCGTTCCAGGTGAAGGACCCGCAGCAGTTCGTCACGCAGGTGGTAGGCACGCAGGGTGCATATCGCACCACGGACATCGAAGAACGCTTGAAGACCATGTTGCTTTCCAAGATCTCGGACGTGCTGGGTGAAACGACTGCCGCCAAGAGTGTCGTCGATTTGATCGGTCTGACTGAGGAAATCGGCGCGGCAGTGCGGGCCAAGGCACAGGATGATTTCGAAGCCATTGGCATGCAGTTGAAGTCGTTCTATATTGGAAATTTGAAGCCGTCCAGCAAGTCGGCTCAGGAACTGCGCGA
>DASTJG010000064.1:0-5365 GCA_035716785.1 Anaerolineales bacterium | reverse complement strand
CGCCGGATGTGATCATCGGTTTGCTCAGCGACTGCGGCACAATGTCATTCAGTGAGCTTGCTCAACCTGCAATTCGGGTGGCACGGGAGGGTTTCCCTGCCCATCCAATCATCGTACGCAACCTTGATTTCTCTCTGATAGAAAGAATTGGCTTCGCGGTCCTGATGCCTGAGAATACAAAGGTCTTTCTGCGCGGCGAGTGGTGGCGACCTCTGCACTTAAATGAACGCATGATCTTCCCCGATCTCGCCAACACTCTCGAAGCGATGGCAAACGCCGAGCAGGAAGCAGTAAACAATGGCGCGACCCGTGTAGAGGCTTTACAGGTTGTACGCGATTACTTTTATAAAGGACCGATCGCGGAGAAGATCGCGGCGTATCACAAAAAAGAGGGTGGACTCATTACATACGACGACCTTGCCACATACACAGGCGGGTGGGAGCAGCCTATCGTGGGTCACTATGGCGAGTACACTATTTATGCAAACGGAACGTGGTCACAGGGCATCATGGAGTCACTCGTCCTTCAGACCCTCGAGGGTGTCGATCTCAAAAGCATGGGACACAATTCACCGCAATACATTCACACGGTCACACAGGCCATTGACCTGGCGATGGCGGACCGCGATGCGTACATTGGCGACGCCGCGTTTGTGGATGTTCCATTGGATGTTTTACTCTCGAAGGAATATGCAGCTGCGCGCCGCGCTGCAATGACTGAGCGGGCCTTCGCCACCTTGCCCGGCCCGGGCCTGTTGACTCCTCCCTCGAGTGAGTCCACGCAGGATCCGCTTGCAGGACTCTCACCGGCACAATCTTTGCTTGCACTGACGAATTTCTCTGCCGGGCAGGATACCAGCCAGCTCGTCGTAGTGGATGCCCAGGGGAATGCCGTTGTCATGACCCCGTCTGACTTCCCTCAGACTCCCATGATCCCCGGCACAGGACTCAACCTTGGCAACCGCATGAACCAATTCCGCCTCGACCCCCAGCATGTCAATGCTTTGGTTCCGGGCAAGCGTCCGCGCATTACGCCGCACGCGGTCATCCTCTTCAGGAATGGCAAGTTCTACATGGCACTTTCCACGCCGGGTGGCGACATGCAGTCACAGGCCCTGGTGCAGGTCTTCCTGAACATGCAGGTCTTTGGCATGGACCTGCAGCAGGCGATCAGCGCGCCGCGCTTCGACACGATCGCCGCGCCCTCCTCCTTTGCACCGCACGAGTCGTATCCGGCGCACATCCGCCTCGAAGCAGATCTGTATGCCACCACCGCAGAGGGACTCAAAGCATTGGGCTACACTCCCGAAGAAGACCCCAAATGGGACAAGGACTTCGGCGCGGTCGGCGCGATCATGATCGGCGAAAACGGAGAATTACTCGCGGGTGCCGATCCACGTGAAGAGACGACTGCGCTGGGAAAATAACAGAGTTATGGAACAAGGCTCACCTGGTATTCGGTGAGCCTTGTTTTTGATTCTCTAATCTTGAAATTTAGCGGGGCGGGTTTGTCGTGAAGTATCCCCGAGGCGAAGCGGAGGTGGGCAACCCGCCAAATATATGACTTCAGATAAATGTCAGGCTACCCTCATCAGGGCGCTTCGCAGCAAGCCTGATCTGCTTTCTCTCTATTCCTTTTTGCCATACTTCTCGTTGAAATATTTCCTGCGCTCTTCATCCAATGTTTCCAATATCTCCTCAAGTGTGACATTCTCTTCTTTTAACCTTTTTGCTATCCGTTTAGATAATTTATCCATTTGTAAGACCTTTGGTTTGAGCAAAATAGTTCCTTCTCCAAGGTCAATAACAGTTAATACTTTCCCTTCTTCCAGCTTATATTTTTTGCGCAAACTGGCAGGGAGGGTGATCGTCCCTTTCCCACGGATTCGAAGTGTAGTCATAGGATTCTCCATAAAATCAAAATTCCCACATTGCTGTTAATATAACATGTTTTATCAAATAGAACTTATCTCAAAAACACCCCTCGTCCCGTCATTGCGAGGAGGGTATAGCCCGACGAAGCAATCCCATTTACAGTTTGTAAACAACGAATTTCATATGAGATTGCTTCGCTCCGCTCGCAATGACGGGAAGTCATTTTTGAAGAGGCTTGTAGCGATTTATTGATTCTATGGGCCCTACCTGCTGTTCACCAGCATAAAATTTCCCCGCGCCACGGCGGTTGTGGTCGCTGCACAGAAGGGGTTGTTGGGAAATGAGGTTTGGCGAAAACATTAGGCTGAGGAAAACTCAGCCTGACAGCATCTTCTCGTACACAAGGAATTCCTTCAACACTTCAGGGACGATCCAGGCGTATTCTGCGCGCAGGAAACCTTCGAGCGGAGAAATGGTCTTGTGCCAGGAAAGCGCCTTCACGATGGATGCCACCGGCCTGGAAAGCGAATAGGCGTCCAGCAGGGCATCCTTCGAGGCGAATTTCTGCCAGGGTTCCAGGTAGCGATAGAGCAGGTCCACCATCTCCGGCGTAAGGGAGTAATCGTCCAGGTCGAGGGCGATCTCGACGCTGACGAAGAGAGTCCGCAGCGAGACAAAGGGATGGGTGAGGTTGGCATCACCCCAGTCGAAGAACGTGATCCGCTCGTCATGGACCAGCACGTTGCCGTCATGGAAGTCTCCGTGATTGAGCGATTCAGGGATCCCAGCCTCAGCAAGCTCCGAACAGATCTGCTCGAAGCGTGGCCGCATATCTTTCAGTTGCTCCCATTCGTCGGAGGTCAATCCCTTCTCCTGGTCGATCAGCAGACTTTCTTCATTGTTGAGCAATTGCGTGTACAGCGCAGGCAACACAGCGAGACGATGATCTGGAACACCCAGCGCAAGCAGCTCGAGTACGTGTTTCGCCAGCCCGATCTGCACTTCGGCATAACGTGCGATCACAGGATTCCAGGAAGTTACATCCTTTGTCGGGCGGATGGAGAGCCGCAGTTGCTCACCGCCATCGCGCATCAGCATCCAGCCGCGCTTCGGGTCGACCGCGACCAGCTCGGGCATGCAGTCGGGATACCAGTCCGCCAGCTTTTCGGTCAACGCCGATTCGTACACTGTTTCCGCCGCGGTGGCTTTGAAGAACAACGTCCCCTCGTTGGAGGGAACGCGCAGCACCGTTGACCAGGGGTACATATGTGGCTGTTCGATCTCGCTGGTGAGACGAATGGACTGGCGGGCAGACTCCGCCCGGATCCACTCGTGGGCCTGTTTTTGCCAATCAGGGTCCTGCCAGAGAAGTGGGAATGAGTTTGACATAACTACCTCTAAAATTTTTGTTGACGCATCACGCTGTGTAGTTCGACACACAGCCAGCAAAATGATGAGCAGGAACCTGATCATTTGCTTGATCTCCATGATGTCCCTGTGCAGAGATTATAGCATTACAAACTTCTTATTTTCTTCCTACGTTTGTTTCTTGACACCTGATATCCGATATGCTATCCTTGGGGTTGTAGGATACCAGTAGTTTGCTTTGGAAGTACCAGGTTGGCTCACGGATCATCCGTGAGCCACTTTGTTTTACGCCGTTGAGGCGCTCCGATGCAACACCATGAGTACCCTCCAAATATTTTACTTGCCATAAGGAGGCAAAAATGTCGGAACGTATCAACGGTACAGTCAAGTGGTTCAATGGGACGAAGGGCTACGGCTTTCTCGCGCGCGATGGCGGTGAGGATGTCTTTGTCCACTTCTCTGCGATCCAGGGCGAAGGCTTCAAGAACCTGCAGGAAGGCCAGAAGGTCGAGTTCACTGTCGAACAGGGCCCCAAAGGTCTGCAGGCCAGCAACGTCGTCGTCGTCAACTAATTGGCTTACGGATACAAAAAATCCCTGAGGCGAAAGCCTCAGGGATTTTTGTATTGATACGTGCTATTCTGTCTGGGTGAAGTGTGGTACTTCCCTGCGCCGTTGTTGGCATTGCCAGCGGCAGGCGAAACAAAATCCCCGGGAGTTTTCCACGGGGATTTGTCTTACTGTCTTCGCTATCGATTTGTCGGGTTACTTCACGGTACGAATCTTGAGACCTTCCTCTGCAATTGTCCCTCTCAATGCACGCATGATATGCAGGTACACCGCCAGATCCTTGACGGATTTGTCCGCATCTTCCGTATCCAGAACGCGTCCTTTTGTATCAAAGCCGGTATGCTTCAGGCTAATTGCATTTGCCTGCTTCAAGGCAGCTTCGTATTTGTGAAGCAGCTCGTATACCCGGGCCAGATCGTCTTTATCCTTGTAATCGGATGGCAGGACCTGGACGCGGCTGAAGAAAAGATTTTCATATTTTAGGGTGTGATTCTTGAGATCCCATTCCGTCTCCAGTCCTTGATCGTCCAAGGGAGCTACGGGAGTTCCATCGTAGACAGGAGCGGCAAAAACGCCGGCTGCCGGCAGGAAAGCAACGATGAGTGCAATGATGATCGAAACGACAAAGATTTTTGTTTTCATATCTTTACTCCTTATTTAAGACGGCAAAACATGCCCTTGTATTGAAAATAGCCAATTTTTAAAATCAGGCTGAGATAAACGTAAGACTCTTCTAAATGCCGATTTGTTCCAGCAGTGGAAATATTCGTTGGGGCCATAAAAATAGCGCACGACGCCGGGCGTGTACGCTATTACGGTTACGAATATATACTTATCCGTAGCGGGTCATGAACTTTTCCATGCGGTGCAGGGCTTCTTCGATTTTGCTGTATTCGGTTGCATAACACATTCGTGTAAAACCCTCGCCTCCGGAGCCGAAGGCGTTCCCCGGCACCACCGCGACATGTTCCTCACGCAGCAATCTTTCGGCGAAAACCTCATCGTCCATGCCGGAGGCGCGGATGTTGGGGAAGGCATAGAACGCGCCGCGCGGCTCGAAGGTCCGCAGACCGAGGCGATTGAGTCCTGCGACCAGTAGCCTGCGGCGGCGATCATATTCGGCGCGCATTTCCTGCACATGGGGTTCTCCGCTTTGCAGAGCTATGAGGGCGGCGTCCTGGGCAGTTGTCGGCGCGGACATGATCGTATACTGATGGATGCGCACCAGGCCCTGAATGATGTCGACAGGCCCGCAGGCATAGCCGATACGCCAGCCGGTCATGGCGTAATCCTTCGAAAAGCCGCCCAGCAGGACTGTGCGGTGTCTGATGCTTTCGTCCAGCGCAGGGAAACAGACATGCTCGAAGTCGTATACCAGACGGTCATAGATTTCGTCAGAGACAATGAGCAGGTTATGTTCTTCGGCGATCCTGGCGATCTCGAGCAGGACCTCACGCGTGGCCACCGCGCCGGTCGGGTTGGAGGGATAACCAATGAAGATCACTTTCGTGCGCGGCGTGATCGCCTTGCGGATGTCATCGGGGTCCACCATA
>DASTJG010000063.1:0-4600 GCA_035716785.1 Anaerolineales bacterium | reverse complement strand
GAGGGCCCGTGCGATTGTTAGTCCGATCCCACTCCCGCCGCCGGCATGGCGCGAGCGCGAAGCGTCGGCGCGGTAGAAACGATCGAAGATGTGCGGCAGATGTTCAGCCGGGATGCCAATGCCCGTATCCTGAACGGAGACCTGGACTTCATGATTAGCTTGCCGCGCGCCGATGATCACTTGACCACCTGCAGGTGTGTATTGCAGTGCATTCCCCGTCAGGTTAGTCAGTACCTGCACGGCGCGGTCCTCGTCAGCAAGGACACGCGGCAGGTCGGGGTCCAGGTCGAGATCCAGAGAGATGCGTTTTGATTCCGCTTGCGGAGCAAGTCGTTTGGACACCGTTTGCGCGAGCGACGAAACCTCCACCGGGCGCAGATCCAGTTGATAAGCACGGGCTTCGACCCGGCTGAGTTCCTGCAGGTCATCCACGAGACGGTTCAACCGATCCGCTTCCGTATGGATTTGTTGATAGGTCTCCTGCGTGGCAGGCAGGACGCCATCCATCAATCCTTCCATCGAACCCTTGATCGCCGTGAGCGGCGTGCGCAATTCATGGCTGACGTCACCGATCAACCGCCGTCGCATGGACTCGACCTCATTTAACTTCTCTGCCATCTGGTTGAAGCGTATGGCAAGCTGCGCAAGTTCATCCTCACCACTCACTTGTACACGCTCGTCGTAACGCCCATCGGCAATGCGCTGCGTGGCAAGCGACATGGCACTGATCGGCGCGATCACACTGCGACTCAAATAGAAGCTGATGAGGATCGCCACAAGAGCCGCCGCCAGCCCGGCGTACAGCAAAGCTTCGTTGAAACTGGCACGGAACTCTGTAAAAAATGGCGGCATGCCATTATTACGTCCCCAGCCCTGCCCTTGTCCCATCATCATTCCCATCCCGGTCATATGCCGGTTGAAGGATGCCGGCAAAATGAACTGGCTGGCAGCCGCCAGCACTGCCACACCGACCAAGATGATCACCAGGTAGGAAAGTAAAAGTTTTGCGCCCAAATGACGGCGGAAATAATCGGTCATTGTTCCTCACTTAAAGCGGTTCATCCTCGAACCGGTAGCCTACACCACGCACCGTGACGATCAGATCCTCGCGTACAAGCTTCTGGCGGACATGCCCAAGATGTACATCCACGACGCGCTGTTCACCGAAATATTCCCCGCCCCAAACCTTTTCGAGCAGTTGCTCACGCGAGAGCACGCGCCCACGATTCTCAACTAGCGCCTTCAACAGGTCAAATTCGATAGCAGTCAATTCGACCGAAGACTCATCCACGCTGACGGTACGCGCGCCGACGTCCATCCGCAAATGCTGGAAGGAGTATACGCTCGTCTCGGAACCGGAGCCTGCTCCCGTTTGGATGCGTCGCAGCGCCGCCTTGACGCGCGCCGTTAACTCACGCGGGCTAAAGGGCTTGGTCACATAATCGTCCGCGCCGACCGAAAGCCCCACGACCTTATCCGTCTCTTCCGTTCTTGCCGTAAGCAAAATAACGTACACTTCCGACTCGCGGCGCAGACGGGAAAGCAGTTCGATGCCATCCATGCCGGGCAGCATGACATCAAGAATGATAAGATCGGGCTTGAAGGCCCGCGCGGCCTTGAGACCCGACGGTCCGTCTGTAGCTGTGTGGACTTCGTAGCCTTCGGGCTTAAGATATGCCGTGACGAGATTCACAATGGAGGGTTCATCATCGATGACGAGAATTTTTGCCATAAGTAGCCTTTAGCGATTCGTTGTTGGAGAGTAACGGTATTGTAACTGTAATTATTGGCTGTCAGTATAGCGATACCGCTTGAAGCAGCCATAAAGCAAATGTAAAGATTTGGTAAAGGAGACGAAGATGTTCCATAACATTTCCCCTGCTATCGTAGAACGCATGAGGGTCCTGGAGGAATTGGACGCACAGGATCGCACGGATGGCACGCCGCGCATGCAGCGCCTGCGGCAGATCCCGCCCGAGACGGGAAAGTTCCTGGCCTTGCTGGCAGCCGGTGTGCCCAAAGGCCCCATTCTCGAGATCGGCACGAGCGCAGGGTATTCCACGCTCTGGCTGGCAATCGCCGCGCTGGCTCTCGGACGAAAGGTCATTACCTTTGAGGTGCTGCCGGAAAAAGTGAAACTCGCCCAAGAAACGTTTCGCAGCGCGGGCGTGGAAGAGACAGTCAAATTGATTGCAGGCGACGCGCGCCAGCATTTGGCACTCTACTATAATATTGCCTTTGCATTCCTGGATGCAGAGAAGGAAGTATATGGAGATTGCTATGAGCTGATCGTTCCGCACCTGGTTCAAGGCGGATTGCTCGTGGCAGACAATGCCATCAATCACCGCGAGAGCCTGGCCCCCATGCTGGACCGCGCCCTGAGCGATGAGCGCGTGGATGCGCTGATCGTGCCGATCGGCAAAGGTGAACTGGTGTGCCGAAAAGTGTAAGATCCAGGGCATTTTGTAAATCAATGAATGTGTAGTAGAATTCTGACCAATAATTGTTCTGGATTACACTATGAGAAGTATGAAAACCATGTGGAATTGCATCTGTATGGGGCGGGGTCTCTAAACCACCGCCTCTCTTGCAGAGATCAGAACGGCTGACTGCCGCGAACGGTGGGCTGGACCCCGCATATAACAAAAGTCGTCATCCAACGACTTGTTATTGTGTCCACCGTTGCGCTGAGAAATTTTCTTAGCGGCAGACAGCCGTTTTATTTATTTAAAATTACAAAGGATAAACCAAAATGAAAATAGCAGGTAATGTCACAGAACTCGTAGGAAATACACCTCTCGTGCGCCTGAACCGCGTAACAGAGGGAACAAAAGCCGAGGTCGTTGCGAAACTGGAGTTTTATAATCCCGCTCATTCGGTCAAGGATCGCATCGGTGTCTCGATGATCGACGCCGCGGAAAAAGCTGGTTTGATCAACAAGGACACCGTCCTAGTCGAGCCGACGAGCGGCAACACCGGGATCGCCCTGGCCTTTGTCGCGGCGGCGCGCGGCTACAAATTGATCCTGACCATGCCCGAGACGATGAGCAAGGAACGCCGCATGTTGCTACGCGCATACGGTGCAGAACTCGTCCTCACCCCGGGCCCGGATGGCATGAACGGCGCGATCCGCAAGGCAGAGGAGATCGCGGCCAGTGACCCAAAGAAATATTTCATACCGCAACAGTTCAAGAATCCCGCCAACCCTGAGATCCATCGCAAGACAACCGCTGAGGAAATCTGGCGGGATACAGATGGCAAAGTTGATTTTCTCGTGGCGGGCATCGGCACGGGCGGGACGATTACCGGCGTGGGCGAAGTGATCAAGTCGCGCAAGCCATCCTTCAAAGCCATCGCGGTGGAACCGGACGCTTCGCCCGTGCTCTCCGGTGGGGTCAAGGGACCGCATCCGATCCAGGGCATCGGCGCAGGGTTCGTTCCGGATGTCCTCAATACGCAGATCTACGACGAGATCATCCGCGTGAAAAATGAGGATGCCTTCGAGACGGCGCGTCGAATGGCGCGCGAGGAAGGACTGCTGGTCGGCATTTCCTCCGGCGCTGCAACCTGGGCTGCGGTGCAAGTGGCGAACCGCGCCGAGAACGCCGGCAAGTTGATCGTGGTGATCATCCCCTCCTTCGGCGAACGGTATCTTTCCACACCCCTGTTTGCTGATCTGGTGGAGGAAAAAGCAGCAGTTGCATAACATCAACTCGTTGGTCGAGTAGTGGTGCTGCGCGCCATTACTCGACCAACGAATTCGAAAGAAAGCGTACGTTAAATGTTCACAACAATTCGTGATGATATTCAATCCGTGTTAGAGCGCGACCCCGCGGCTCGCAATGTACTCGAAGTGCTGTTGTGTTATCCCGGACTGCATGCCATCTGGGCCCATCGCATCTCACACAAACTCTGGAAAAGTGGATTCAAGCTTTTTGCACGCTGGTTATCACAAATCATGCGCAACGTCACCGGGATCGAGATCCACCCGGGTGCAATCATCGGTCACAACTTTTTCATCGACCACGGCATGGGCGTGGTGATCGGCGAGACTGCTGAAGTCGGCGATCATGTGACGCTCTATCACGGTGTCACACTGGGCGGGACGAGCTGGCACAAAATCAAGCGCCATCCGACCATCGAGGATCACGTGGTCATCGGCGCAGGGGCCAAGGTGCTGGGAGCCATCACGATCGGTGCGAACAGCCGCATTGGCGCCAATGCCGTTGTAGTGAAATCCGCACCGCCTGATTCGGTGATCGTTGGTGTGCCGGGACAGGTGGTTGTACGCGAGCAACCCTCCCACATGGCGGGTGAAAAAACGGACCTGGAGCATGGCAGCCTGCCCGATACCATCGGGGAGACATTGGCAGCTTTGATCGCGCACGTGGAAGCACTGGAGAAGCGCGTCAATGGCGGCGGCGTTTATGGTCCTGCGTTGCATGCGCCCGAAAAGGGTGTCTGGCACTGGGGGGATTTCTCGATATAGTGATTCATCGGGCGAGTATCCGGCGAGCACTCCGGAAGGAGCAAAGAACAGTCCAGCATGATGTTCGTTAAAATATTACAGCGCACCTGAGTGAGGTCTTTTTATCAAACG
>DASTJG010000062.1:0-3343 GCA_035716785.1 Anaerolineales bacterium | reverse complement strand
CCACGGCCATGCTGAGGATCTGGATTGGCTGTTCCATATCGACGATGCGTGGCGTGATCGAAGTGATATCGTGCGCGAAGAATCGTTCAAAGATATTGCTCATTGCCATGCATGACTCCTGTGTAAGTAAATTTATGCCCTCTTGTTCCTTTTCAAAATTCGCTGGATGAAGAACGTCAGTCCTTTTGATGGAACTTTCTTTTGGCTGAAGTCCCAATCCTTCCAGACCATCCACACGGATTCAGGAACGAACTGTCCCTCAGGGGTTGCTTTGGATTCCACGACGTCGAGCATTTGCTGGAGGCGCTTGTCTTTCCAAGCCCATTCGAAATGCCTCAGCACGTCGAGGACATGCAGGATGTCGTACCAGAACAACGGGGCTTTCAACTTGCGGAAATCCGTGCCCATGAAGAACATGTATGGATGTTGGTCCCTGCTCTTGTCCCAGAGCGAAAGCAATGTTTCCACACCGATCTTTGCTGATTTGCTCTTTTGCAACGTAGGCACGTGTGCTAAGACCTTTAACATCACCAGTGTCGCGTATGGGCAGGGATCTTCCTTGAGCCCGGGCCCGCGAAACTTTCCCAGCTCCGGTGAGACCGCGCAGGGCCAGCCATTCTCACGGACGAGCGCATCCAAATAGTCGACCGCGGTCTGGACGCGCGGATCGTCCTGCATGCCCAACTGGATCAGTGAAGAAACGATGACCGGTGCATCGCACAGTGCCCATGCCCACTCGTCCTTGCCGCTCCCGCCAAAATGTACGGGGACGTTCGTCGGCAATTGGAACGGACCCTGCTTGGACTGATGTTTCATGACTTTCTGTACGATCTTTTTCACAGGCGGGTCGTCGACGTTGAGACCCAGGTCCGCGATGAAGGACAACTTGTGGAACGACTGGCTCGCTGA
The DNA here is from genome assembly GCA_035716785.1 of Anaerolineales bacterium. Classification (GTDB taxonomy): domain Bacteria; phylum Chloroflexota; class Anaerolineae; order Anaerolineales; family Villigracilaceae; genus Defluviilinea. The sequence goes on along the minus strand of DASTJG010000062.1, from coordinate 2,434 downwards.
CTTATGGCTGTTGAGCACCGTGCCAGGCCAATCCGTTAATTCGCTTAGCAGGGATTTGATCTTCGGGTCAGCCAGCATTCCCTTGCGCGCCGCGCGAACTTTCGGATCGGATTCAGACTGTCCAAGCAGGTCTACTCGCGTCCGATACTCAATCCAGGGTTCGCCCTGCAAAAGCCATTCAATGGTGTTCATGCTTCATAATTCCTTTTCATGGCATCGATCCATTCCGTGACCATCACGCGCAGCGCCGGAGGTTCCAGCACTTCCACCGCCGGTCCATATGCGAGCGCGGTGCTGGCTGCCCATTCCAGCGCGGGCGCAGCGAAGGTCACTTCCACCGAACCGTTCGGCTGCTTCTCGATCGTTTCCCAGTACGATTGATTCCCGGCGAGAAGTTCCATGAACGCCGCGTCGAAGCGCAGGCGGGCCATGATCTTTGGCTGGTTTGCCATTTCCTGTTTCAAATATTCCTGCAGGTTGAAATCAGAGGGTGGCGTGAATGTCTTGTCCAGCAAAGCGATCTCAAAGATGCGGTCCACGCGGAAGGTGCGGATCTCTTTCCGGACATGACAGAACCCGACCACGTACCACCAGCCCCAGCGATGGACCAGCGCGTAGGGGTCCAGTCCGCGCTGCGTTGGGTGGGGGACCTGGCTGGTTTGATAGGTCATCTCGACGCTGCGGTGTTCGCGGGTTGCCCGGCGCAGCTTTTCCAGGGTGGGTGTGAGTGTCTTCAGGTTGGCGCGATTCATGCCGGTTGCGAATAACGATTGCCGGGCCCAGGTCACCTCCCGTGCCTGTTCCTCGGGGAGCAGGTTTTCGAGCTTTGCCAGTGCGCCGCGCGCCGCCTCACGATACAAGTCGCCCCAGAGTTCCTGAACCAGGCCGGTTCCCAGCACCACGGCGACTGCCTCTTCGAGCGTAAAGACCAGCGGCGGCATTTTGTAGCCTCGCACCAGGGAAAATCCGCCATAGGGCCCGCGTTCTGAGTACACCGGGATACCCATTTCATCGAGCATCTCGAAGTAGCGGTGGACGGTGCGTAAGGAAACTCCAAGCTCCGCGGCCAGTTCGGATGCTTTTTGGTTAGGCTGGTTTTGCAGCAGGAAGATCAGTGTGATCAGTCGTGTGGCGGTGTTGGACATGTGTCACATCCTTGAAAAGTATAAGTCGTATATATGTCAAATTATGACATATATACGACTTGTCAATTTCGTCCGTTTATCACGGCTTTCTGTGTCTTAACTCACATTTCACGGAATGCTGGGAAGGGTCATCCTTCGACCATCCTTTTACCATCCTTCGACGCGCCTCACCCCACATCTCCTCTCTTTCTTCTTTTTACTTTTTACTCCCCTTGCGAATCACATTCTGCCCATACTTTTCCTGCAGCTCATCCATTACTTCCTGCAGCTTGCGTTCCCTCTCCGAGTTAATCCGCACTGCCGCTGTGCGGCGTGCTTCGCTTGAATCCCACAAGCCCAGTTGTCGGATCGGTTGACCGAGTCCGGTGACTCCCACGCCGATGAGACGCACCGCCTGATTCGACTTGCGGACGGCTCTCATCAAATCCAGCGCGACGCGTTCGATTTCACTCTCCTGGTCGGTGGGACTGTTCAGCGTGGTCTGGCGGGTCAGCGTTGTAAAGTCGGGCCAACGGAGTTTTAGTTTGATCGTCCTGCCTGCCAGATTGTTTCTGCGCAGTTGTGCGGCTACTTCGACAGACATCTCATGCAAGGTCGTTTCCAAAACTTTGTCATCCCGCACGTCGCGCGAATAGGTGATCTCCTGGCTAATGGATTTGGTCTCATGCTCCGTGACGATCGGTCGGTCGTCGATTCCCTTCGAGTGCTTTGCAAGATCGCGCCCGTTCTCACCGAACATGCGGATCAACTCACTCTCGGGCCATTTGGCAATATCGCCGATCGTATGAATTCCCAACTCGGTGAGGCGTGCGGATGTCTTCGGGCCGACGCCCCAAAGCATGTCTGCAGGCAGGGGAGCCATGAATGTCGTCTCTTCTCCGAATGGAACGATGGTCAGCGCGTTGGGAGGTTTGATCTCCCCTTTGGCTTTGATCTCGCGCAGCGCAAGACTTTTCCCTACCTCGGTCGCGATCTTTGCGAGGAGCTTGTTCGAGGCGATCCCGATGGAGCAGGGGAGTTGCAATTCGTCGTTGATACGTGACTGTAATTTGCGCGCGATCCCCTCGGGCGATTCCTGAATGTCACTGAGATCGAGAAAGGCCTCGTCAATGGAGATCTGTTCCACGAGAGGCGTGAGGTCACGGAAGCGCTGCATCACCTGTTCTGAGACCTCGCTGTAGAGGCTGTGACGCGAGGGGACGATGAGCAGCCCCGGGCAGAGTCGGAGCGCGCGTCCCATCGGCATCGCCGAGCGCACACCCATCCGGCGGGCGGCATAGGAACAGGAA
>DASTJG010000061.1:0-7188 GCA_035716785.1 Anaerolineales bacterium | reverse complement strand
ATCAGGCGGTGTGTGGAAATGAATAAAATCTGCTCAAGGTGAGTTATTAAAGACAAAGACTTCCAAATCAAATCTGGAAGTCTTTTCTTGGTTACTTTCCTGCCACTTTGCGAGATCGTTTGGGCTTTTCGGGAGTCTCTGGGGGTGCAGGCTCAGGGATGATATCTTCCGGAGCAGCGGGAGAGGGCTCAGGCGGTACGGGAGCGACCTCCTCCGGTGCAGTGGGAGGCGCTTCAGGCTCCGCCGGGGCAGTGGGCTCGACTGGTGGCACAGGCGGGACAAGCGGCGTCACAGGGGGAAGCCCGTTGAGACGTGCAAAGTAATCCCTGACTGTAACGTCATTGTAGAAGACCAGTGCAAGGATGCCGACGACCACCGAGAAAACATTGCCGGCCAGAATGCAGAGGATCTCAAAGATGGCAATGTTCGTAGATGGTTGTACTGTTTGTGGTGGATTACTGATCAGCTTTGCCGCGTAGATGATCTCGAAAATGCCCAGGATCGTGGGCAGGATCAAGAAGGGTATACAGATAATGGTCCACCAGAAACCCGCTACTGCTACAAGTCCCCAAATGAGGTTGATGATCCCGCTGGCAAGCGTCATCCATGCAATGACGTTGACCAGGGTAGGTTTTTCTGTAAATTGTGTATTCATATTTTCTCCTGCATAAAAGACTGCATTTGCCTTGCGAAGAGATCCTTCGGGCTTTGCCCTCAGGACAGGCCTTTGCAAGGCGATTTCTTGTGAAGTGAGTTCACTTTCTTATACGCCGCTTTTACTGAAGAGTTGCAGGAGAATAGGAACCAGCCCTTCTCAAAATTTGCAGAAATGTAAGTCTTCTCAGACGATGGACCATAAATCGTCTATCGTCTAATCTGGTATTCCCGCCGGTTTCAAATCCTTGAGATTCAATTGCAGGGTTGTGCGACCATTGTATTCATTGGCTTCGAGATGATAGAGAATGTCCACACGGGGCGGCAGGTCGGGCTTGAGATGTCCCATCCGGAACCCGATTGAATCATAGGTTGCGCCGCGCTCATCTTCGAACGTTAATTTCAAATGCTTTCCTTCTGAACCTACCGTACGCGCCACTTTGACTTTTGCATTACGCGAGACAAAGACCGCCTCCGGGTTGCCATAACCGGTCGGTTCCAGATACGTCAGATGTTTCAGCGCCTCGAAATTCAAATCCGAAAGCGGGACTTCCATATCTGCCATGAGGGTTTGGCGCAGGTCTTTCGGACCAAGCTGGTCTTTGGCGATCTCTTTCAAACGTGCGACCAGTTCCGGGAGATTCTCATTCCGGACCGTGAAGCCTGCCGCAGCGGCATGCCCGCCATGCCGGACGAGCAGATCCTTGCACAGATCGAGCGCATCGGTGATGTGAAATTCAGGGATGGAACGGCACGAGCCGCGCGTCTCTTCGGCATTCTTCGCCGCGACGATCGCGGGGCGATAGTAGACCTCTGTGAGACGGGAGGCGGCCAGCCCCACCACACCAGGATTGAAATCCTCATGCGCGGCGAACAGCAGGAAGGCTTCGGGGTCTTCTGCCATGGCAATCGCCTCGGCCTGTTCCTGCATGGAGCGTGTGAGAGCCTGACGCTGGCGGTTCTGTTGATCAAGCTGCATGGCCAGCTGACCGGCGCGCATGAAGTCAGTGGTTGTGAGCAGTTCGAATGAAGCCAGCGCGGATTCGAGCCGGCCGGAGGCGTTCAGGCGCGGTCCCAGCATGAAGCCGATGTTGCCTGCTGTAACTTTGTTGATCTTGATGTCAGCGACGCCTGCCAGTGAAAACAGCCCCTGGCGTTTCGTCTCGCGGATCTGGCGGAGACCCTTTCGGACGAGGACTCTGTTTTCACCAACGAGAGGAGCGAGGTCTGCCACAGTGCCGAGCGCAACCAGGTCAAGGAGAGAGGAAAGAGGAAATGTGGAGGACTCATCTTTCGTCTTGCCTCTTGCCTGGTTTAATGCCTCCACAATTTTATAGGCGATGCCAACACCCGCCAGGTCCTTATCCGGGTAAGGGTCGCCATGTTGCTTTGGGTTGATGACCGCGAAGGCCGGCGGCAGGTTTTCTCCGTCAGGGTGGTGATGATCGCTGATGATGAGGTCCAGTCCAAGGGTCCGTGCATGAAGCGCTTCATCCGGAGAGCGGATACCGCAATCTACAGTGATCACCAGTTTCACGCCGTCCGCTTTGAGAGAATCGAGTGCATCCTTGTTGAGACCGTAACCCTCCTCGAAGCGGTTGGGAATGTAACCACGCACATTTGCACCGAGCATCCCGAGCGCCTGGACGAGCAGGGCAGTGGCAGTCACACCATCCACATCGTAATCGCCGTAAATTGCGATGGGCTCATTCTTTTCGAGCGCATCGCAAATTCGGTCCACCGCGGCGGCCATGCCGATCAATTGAAAAGGATCGCTGTCCGCATTCGGTTCGGCTTTCAGGAAGGCGCGGGCTTCCGCGTCCGTAGCCAGGCCGCGGTTAAACAAAATCTGTTTTAAAATAGGTGGGAACTTAGCGAGTGCCTCGTCAGCCTGTACAGTAATTGGCGGGGCAACCACCCAGCGCTTCTTGTGTATCATGTATCTAATCCGTCGTTATTCACTAATTTCAAAGTTGAAAGTCATGTCTACAGTATAAACGGAGATGCAAGATGCGGGCAAGTGTATAATATTCATGAAGAGGCAACGATGTACATTCTCAGGCCCGATGAAAAAACAACTCCAGTGATGCTTTACACCCAGCAGAGCGTTGTGCGCGGCGAAGCGGTGACGAAGCAAAGCGTCCAGCGTATTAACATCTGGCTGCGGACCGATGGCGCGCCGAAGTATATGCACATCCTCAAACCGCAGATCCTTGTGTTTGGAGGAAGCCCGGTGAAGCCGCTCTCTTATTCACAGATTTTTTTCCCTACCTCTGAGATCATTGCTTTCCATACGCTGCCTCCGACCGACGAGCAGTTGGACTATGACGCCAACGAAGCCAACCGTACCATGGAAACTATCGAGCTGTTGGTGGGAACATTTGTTATGAAGGGGAAAATCCGTATTTCGACTCAAACAGAAATATCCATCAGCCTGGAGATGGCGCGCATCTCCTGGATGTCCGTCTACGATGTTGCAGTGACCAACCCTTATCTGCCCCAAATGACGGCTTTGCAGGTGCCGATGGCACTGGTCAATCCCACGCGCGTGTCGTTTGCAATAGCTTAAGTTTCCGTGCTGTGGCGTGAAACACAAGACCTGTTATCTGTGTCTTTTCTGGAGATGATCGTTCTCTTCTTTACCTTTTCTTCAATTGATCCTCTACACATAGACGGTGATCGCAATATTCTTCCGGGCGAGAGGAAAAATCTAATATTTGCCACAGGGTAGGTGCCTGTCCAAGTGGACAGGGTGGAACTCTACCATAGACGGGGGATTTTTATGAGATGATGTTTTATAGTAATTTGGGAAAGAATTTTCATAAACTACATAATATTTCGGGAGGGCCGATCCATGTTGTCATATGACCTTCAGATCAACGGCCAGGTATATACCGTTGAGGCAGAGGCACAAATGCCTTTGCTCTGGGTACTGCGTGACCTGCTGGGATTGACAGGCACCAAGTTCGGTTGTGGGGTGGGACTGTGCGGTTCCTGCACAGTCCTAATGGATGGAGAGCCGACACGTTCGTGTGCCACGCCTGTGGAAAGCGCGCTGGGGAAAACCATCACCACCATCGAGGGACTTTTGCCGGATGTTTCTCACCCTTTGCAGGAAGCCTGGCTTGCAGAAAACGTCAGCCAGTGCGGCTACTGCCAGCCCGGGCAGATCATGAACGCGGCTGCGCTGCTGCAAAAGAATCCGAATCCCAGCGATGCGCAGATCGATGCCGCGATGAGCGGAGTGTTGTGCCGCTGTGGGACGTATCAGCGCATACGCAAAGCGATCCATCGCGCCGCAGAGGAGGTGTGAGATGAAGAATCAACTCACGCGACGTGATTTCATAAAGCTGGTCGGCGCGGCTGGAGGGGGATTGGTCCTTGCCGTTACCCTGGATGCCTGTACCTCTGATGTCCCGATTCCGGCCACCGTTACATCGCCGAGTCCTACCTCCGCATCGCACGCTCCGTTCGATTGGGCCCCGAATATTTATCTAAAGATCGATCAGGATGGCATCCTGACGGTTTATGCATTCCGCTCCGAGATGGGACAGGGGATTCGCACAGCCATTGCGATGCTGATCGCCGAGGAACTGGATGTGGAATGGAATTCTGTCCGCATTGAGCAGGTGCCCGCCGATTCCCGTTATGGCGATCAACTGACCGGTGGGAGCGTCAGCATCTCGAGCAATTATTCCGGGTTGCGCCGGGCCGGCGCGGTCGCGCGGCAGATGCTCGTCGAAGCTGCGGCGGATGTTTGGGATGCAGATCCCGCTCAATGTGGGACCGAAGCGGGGTTCGTTATTCACCCGGATGGACAGCAGAAAATCCCTTATGGCGATCTGGTCGAAGCCGCTGCGAAAAAAGACGTCCCCAAGCAGGCTGAGATCAAGGATCCGGCGAAGTATCAGATCGTGGGTCAGGGTAAGGGTCATTGGGACGCGCCGCAAATTGTGAGTGGCAAAGCGATCTATGGAATTGATGTTCGTATTCCCGGCATGCTGTTCGCGGTGATCGCGCGTTGTCCTGTCTTTGGCGGGAAATTTGCGAGCTATGATGAGAGCGCCGCGAAAGTGGTCCCTGGTGTGAAGCAGATCGTCGCGCTGGAGAAGAGTATCGCCGTGGTGGCGGAGAATACCTGGGCAGCGATCCAAGGCCGCAACGCGCTGAAGATCACCTGGGAGGAGGGACGAAATGCCACGCTGAGCAGTGAGGAACTGCGCGGGGCTGCAAAAGGCCGGCTGACTCAGCCGGGAAGCAATAGCGAGGTGATCGACGCGATCTATGAAATTCCGTTTGAAGCGCACGCCACCATGGAACCGATGAATTGCACCGCACACGTCCACGATGGGATCTGTGAAGTCTGGGCGCCGACCCAGAACCCGCAGGCCGTGCAGAGGCAGGTCGCTGCCGTGACGCGGCTCAAACAAGCTGATGTAACCGTCCATGTCCCGTTGATCGGTGGTGCGTTTGGCCGCCGCCTGCAAACGGACTATGCCGAGGAAGCCGCGCTGGTTTCCCAGGCTGTCGGAGTACCTGTTCAGGTGGTGTGGACGCGCGACGACGACCTGCAACATGATTACTATCATGATATGTCCGTGCACTACATGAGCGTGACACGTAACGAGGTCAGATCCCCACGCCAGCAATCGGCCTCGTCCGGGTCAAGCGTGCCTACAGGTGCATGGCGTTCGGTCGAAAATTTCCCGCAGGCTTACCCAACCCAGTGCTTCATCGACGAGATGGCTTACGAGTTGAAACGCGACCCGCTGGACCTGAGGCTGGAACTGTATTCGGGGCGCGTGGCCGAGGTGATCAAGCTCGCGGCAGAGAAAGCGGAATGGGGCAAGCCCCTACCCGCGGGCCAGGGGCAGGGATTGGCTTACCACGCCACGTTTGGGGTGACATATGTTGCCTATGTGGCAGAGGTTTTGGTGGATGAAGAGGGCGGGGTCCATGTGCGGAAGGTTGTGGCGGCAGTAGATTGTGGAGAGGTGATCAATCCGGATAATGTTGCCGCGCAGATCGAGGGCGGGATCGCCTTTGGCCTGACCGCCGCGCTGAAAGCCGAAGCCACCCTCAAGGATGGGCGCGTCCAGCAAAGCAACTTCCATGATTATCCAATCCTCAAAATAAATGAAATGCCGCTCGTGGAGGTGCACATCGTTAAAAGCGATCAGCGCCCCTCCGGCATGGGCGAGATGGGCGTGCCGCCCATCGCTCCGGCAGTGGCGAACGCCGTCTTCGCCGCGACCGGCAAACGCATCCGGCATATCCCGATCCGCCCCGAAGATTTGAAAGTCTAAAACAGGAACCGCAGGTGATGAGCCTGCGGTTTGTTTTGGACCTCACCCCCGGCCCCTCTCCTTTTAGGAGAGGGGAGTCATGACATCTGGAGCGATATAATCTCCCACATGGAACTTACTCTCACCACTCCCGCACTTCTATTCCCTGCCATCTCTCTGTTGCTGCTGGCGTATACAAATCGGTTTCTCACCATTGCCACCATTATCCGCAATCTGCATGACCGCTACAAAAATGAAGCCACCGATAATCTGCTCGGCCAGATCGCGAATTTGCGCTACCGCACCTATTTGATCCGCAACATGCAGATCGCCGGTGTGTTGAGTCTGCTGTTCTGTGTGATCAGCATGTTCGTTCTCTTCGCAGGCTGGATCACAGCCGGACAGTGGACCTTCGCGATCGCGTTGATCCTGATGATTGTCTCCATGGCGATCTCGTTGCGCGAACTGCAAATCTCCGTCGGCGCGCTGGATCTGTTGTTGAGCGAATTGGAAGACGAAGAGAAGAAGTCGTAAGATTTTATATAATATTCGTGCCGAAGTTTCAGTCATACAGCAAAATTCAGAGGCAGGAGATAAACGTGTCTGCTAAATCCGAAACTCCGTTCCTTTTCGTTGGAACCTATACAGAGCATGAGGGCAGCCAGAGCAGGGGGATTTATGTGTATCGGATGAATCCTGCCACAGGCGAGCTTACTTTTGCATGGGAAGCGAAAGGTGTCCTGAACCCTTCCTTTCTGGACCTGCATCCACACGAAAATTTTCTTTATGCTGTGAACGAGGTGCAGACGTTTGCCGGAGAAGAGGGAGGCGGGGTCAGCGCGTTTTCCGTCGATCCCGCGTCGGGCGAGCTCAGGCTGTTGAATGTCTGTTCCTCGCGCGGCAAGGATCCCTGTTACATCAGCATCGAGCAGACCGGGCGCTTTGCTCTGGTCGCCAATTACAACAGCGGAAATGTCTCCATGTTCCCGATCCGGCCGGATGGACAGTTGGCCCCCGCGAGCGACGTGGTCCGGCACTCCGGCTCGAGCGTACATCCGGAACGCCAGAAGGAGCCATATGCTCACTGCATCCGGCCCGACCCGACCAATCGCTTTGCCATCGCCACCGATCTGGGCGCGGACAAACTGATGATCTACCGCATGGACCTGGAAAATGGAAAGCTGAACAAACATGCCGAGGTCAGGGTCCAGCCGGGCGCGGGGCCGCGCCATTTGATCTTCGATCGTAC
>DASTJG010000060.1:0-17008 GCA_035716785.1 Anaerolineales bacterium | reverse complement strand
GCATGGCATTCCATCGGCAAAAGTATATTGATGTTGTCCTCAACGGACATGCCTTGCCTGCAAATGGATTGTATCCACCGGGACTGCCGGGATTCAACATTGCGCTCAAGGGCTTGTCTTACGATCCTGCCCAGGCCCGCCAGTTGCTGGCAGCCTCAAAGTATGGCGGCCCGGAGGGGCTGCCGCCGATCGTCTTCAGCGATATGGGGATTGGCAGCTACATCAACGCGGATGTCGCCGCGCTGGCCGAGATGTGGGAGCAGGATCTGGGCGTGACCATTACCGTGGAAAACCTTGAACCCAATTACTACTACGATCAGATCTACGCGGGAAATCACGGTCAGTTGATCAGAGGCGGCTGGTGCGCGGACTATCCCGATCCCGAGAACTTTGCCGATGTGCTCTTCCACAGCGGTTCGTCGCAAAACAATGGCGGCTACTCCAATCCCCAACTCGACGCCTTGCTCGAGGCTGCGCGCGTCGAGCGGGATGTGAACAAACGCATCGCGATGTACCAGCAGGCCGAGCAGATCATCGTGGACGATGCTGCAGCATTATTCACTTCCTATTCGCTTTCTTATCAACTGGTCAAACCGTATGTGAAGGGATATGTCTTCACCCCGATCGATATCCCGATCGAAAGATATATGTGGCTGGAAGGGAAATAATTGTAGGGGCGACCAGCTGGTCGCCCCTACAAATTCATGGTCGCGCCTCTACTGCAAACTCAACTCGCGCGATCTTTCCTCCAATACTGGAAACCATAAACTCAAACGGAAGCCTGCCACCTGCGGCAAGCCCACCATCCCAGTCCCAGCGGCGGAGTCCGACCACGCCTCCCGCCTCGTCGTAAGCTGTCGCCGTGACCCACACCTGACTCGCCGCCCTGGCATTCTCTGGCAGAGTCACCTGCCCGGTGAGGCGCGCGCTGTGTCCATCGGCATCGACCTGCACCAGCGTGTTGCTGATCGCAGCAGGCAGGTAGCGCTCGTCATTTGGCAGCAGGCGGATTCCCGTCAAGACCTGCACCTGCGGCTTTGCATCGAATGGGATCTCCGGAGGAAAAAATACCGCTAAAGGCAAAGAGGTATTCGGCGGCAGGATGTTCAATGGCAGCAATGCAGTTTGACTCGCCAGGGTCGTATCATTCGAGTCAACCAATGTGACCTGCGCGCTGACATTTTCCATGAAATCAGAAAAATCATTGTGGGCCAGTACAAAACACCACATGCCTCGATCGGCGGTGGGATAGCACTCGATCTGCTTGACCGTGAACGGAGCAGGCGTTGGCGTCGGCTCGCCAGAGGGATTATCGGGATTACTCGGGATCCGGATCACCTGCCCAACAGGCATCGCGTTGGGTGAGATATCCGGATTCGCAGCCTGCAAGTCATCCATCGAGACACCGAACTCGAGGGCAATGCTGCTGATGCTGTCACCCTGTTTCACGGTATAGGTAAAAGGCGTCGGGCTGGGAAGCGGCGTTTCCGCGGCGACCGGGCCCTCGGGAGTCTGCATCGGACTCCGGGTGGAGGTCACGAACGGGATGAGGGTCGAAGACAAAGGCGTAGAGTTAATCCCTTGTGAGGTGCATGAAGTTAGAAGCAAGAGAAGCACAAAGAAAGAGGAAAGAGGGGCTCGTTGCATGGGACGATTATAATTGCATCAAATTACCAATCGGAGGAAATATGGAATATCGGCATTTGGGAAAAGCGGGAGTTCGCGTCAGTGAGTTATCGTTTGGTTCATGGGTTACATTTCATACGCAGGCAGATGTAAAAGCAGCAGTGGAGATGATGTCTGCGGCATACGATGCAGGCGTTAATTTTTTCGACAACGCCGAGTCTTATGCAGAAGGACAATCGGAAGCAGTGATGGGCGCAGCGTTCAAGCAATTGGGCTGGCGCCGCAGCAGTTATCTCGTTTCGACAAAATTTTATTGGGGCTTGCACGAGGGCGTGAACGAGGAAAATACTCTCAACCGCAAGCGGCTCATCGAGGGGATCAACGGCTCGCTCCAGCGCCTGCAGCTTGATTATGTAGATTTGATCTATTGTCATCGCCCGGACAAAACCACCCCCATTGAAGAGACTGTCTGGGCAATGCACAACATCATCGAATGGGGAAAAGCCATGTACTGGGGCACGTCCGAATGGGAAGCGGCAGAGATCGTTGCCGCCATTGAAATTGCAGAGCGTCATCACCTGCATAAGCCTGTCACGGAACAACCCGTCTACAACCTGTTCGAACGTCACCGCTTTACCCGTGAATACGAACGAGTGTATAAGGATTACGGTTATGGCTCCACCACCTGGAGCCCGCTTGCATCGGGTTTGCTGACCGGCAAGTATAGCAATGGCATTCCCGCGGACAGCCGCGGCGCGCTGGAAGGGTACAACTGGCTGCACAAACATCTCACCGACAAGGAGAAGCTTGTGAAAGTCCGGGCACTTGAATCGATTGCCAGGGAACTGGATTGCAAGCTTTCCCAACTCGCGCTGGCCTGGTGTTTGAAGAATCCGTTCGTAAGCACGGTCATCACGGGCGCGAGCCGCGTGGAGCAGGTGCGCGAAAATATGAAAGCGAGTGAAGTCGCCCCAAAGCTTACGTCTGAGATTTTGGAACGGATCGATGCTATTTTCAAAGAAACTCAGAAAGATGATAACAATTAGAAACCGTATCACCGGGGCGAAATTCAACTGCCCGGCGAAGTCTGCCGGGCGGTTTCGTTAACGGCACCGATCCATAAATAACCCTACAAAAAGGATAGATTCAGGGTGGATTGCATGACATTCATCTCCCACCTTCTCAGTCCACATTAATCTCGGCATGTAAAATAAACACGCAGCAATTGTGCAATTTTTGTCTTGTTCAACCTCGGAGGTAAATGTGACGATCAATAAGTTTGTCATCGGCGGCATACTCATTCTTGGGGCAGTCGTCTTTTTAATTTGGACAGCCACATCGGCCAGCGCGGAATACTTTTTGACCATCGATGAACTGAATGCCAAAGGGCCGGAGGTAATGGATAAAAACCTGCGCGTGTCCGGCGCGGTGATCGGCGACTCGATCCAGTACGATCCACAGAGCCTGACGCTCACGTTCGAAGTTGCCCACGTCCCTGCCGACAACCTGGCGATCGAGAGCGAAGGCGGGCTTGCGGAAGTCTTACACCAGGCTGTCATGGATCCTTCACGCGCCCGCATGAAAGTTGTCTATGTTGGCGTGAAGCCCGATCTGTTGCGGAACGAGGCACAGGCGATCATGACCGGTCATATGGGAACCGATGGAGTCTTCTATGCTGAGGAACTCCTGCTCAAGTGCCCAACCCGCTACGAAGAGGCTGTGCCAGAGCAGGCCGGATAGAAATGATAAAAACCTAAAGGTCTTTTCGACCTTTAGGTTTTTATAGTAAGGAGACTCGATGATCGCGAACTTCGGCTACGGTATTTTAGTCATAACCTTTTTGGTAACGCTTTATAGCGTTTTCGCTGCCATCTATGGGGATCGTAAACAAATCCCTGCCATGGTGGAGAGCGCCCGCCGCGCCATGCTACTGACCTGGCCCCTGCTCACACTCACTGCAGGTGTGCTAATTTATTTATTGGTCAACAACCATTACGAAGTCCAGTTCGTGTACGAAGTGACCAGCCGATCGATGCCCACCTATCTCAAGGTCACAGCCTGGTGGGGCGGACAGGCCGGCTCGCTGCTTTTCTGGTCCTGGTTGATGTCTGCGTTCGCTTCGCTGGTCACCCTGCGCAAGTGGGACCGCGACCGCGAGTTCCTGCCCTGGGTGATCGTCGTTGCCTGCGTGACGATGGCTTTCTTCATCGGCATGAACGTCTTCTTCGAGAATCCGTTCGCGCAGCTCTATCAAACCTTCGATGGGGTTGCAGCCCACACTCTGAAACCGGCGAACGCCATCCTCTTCACGCCGGAAGATGGACGTGGTTTGAACCCGCTCCTGCGCCACCCGGGCATGGTCATCCATCCCCCGATGCTTTATCTTGGCTTCGTCTCGTTCGTCATCCCGTACGCCTTCGCGATCGCGGCATTGATCACCGGCCGCACCGACGACCGCTGGATCCGCCTGACACGCCGCTGGACGCTCTGGGCCTGGCTGTTCCTCTCGTTTGGACTCGTGCTGGGCGGACGTTGGGCATACGATGTGCTTGGCTGGGGCGGCTACTGGGGCTGGGACCCGGTGGAGATCGCGGCCTTCATGCCCTGGCTGACAGGCACCGCATTTTTGCATTCGGTCATGATCCAGGAAAAGCGCGGCATGTTCAAGCAGTGGAATATGCTGTTGATCATCCTGACCTATGACCTTGTCATCTTCGGCACATTCCTGACGCGTTCCGGGGTTTTATCCTCCGTGCATGCATTTGCACAAAGCGCCATCGGGCCGTTGTTCTTTGCGTTCATCGGATTCACGCTGATCAGCTCTGTTGCGTTGATCATCTATCGTTGGGATCGTTTGAAGTCAGAAACAGAGATGACCTCCCTGCTCTCACGCGAAGCTTTGTTCCTGCTGAACAATCTTTTGTTCATGAGCATTCTGGTTGTCTGTTTCTGGGGTGTGATCTTTCCCCTGATCTCGGAATTATTCACCGGCCAGAAAGTGACGGTTGGTCCGCCGTTCTATGAACGCGCTACCTCCCCGCTTTTCGCAGCGTTGATGCTGCTCATGGGCATCGCGCCTCTTTCGGCATGGGGGCACTCGACGGTCAAGACATTGGGTCGCGCAATGTGGAAACCAATTGTTGGTGCGGTGATGATCACTGCCACGCTCTTTGTGACCTATACCCAAAAAGTGGGCGCGCTGATCGGTTTCTTCCTTGTGGCACTTGTTATCCTCGTTACGATCTATGAATACTGGCGTGGCGCGTATGCCCGCCAACGGAGTCAGGGCGAGAATGTTTTCACCGCGTTCTGGAACCTGACCGGACGCAACCGCCGCCGTTATGGTGGTTATATCATCCACATCAGCATGATGCTGATGGCAATTGGCATCCTTGGCATCGAAATCTTCCAGGTGGAAACCCAGGGAACACTTCAACAAGGTCAAACGCTTTCGTTGGGAAATTATGAACTGCAATATAAGGAAATCGCGCAATGGGATGATCTGCCAAGCGGTGTAAACTACCGTCGCGCAGTTCTGGATGTGTATCAGGAGGGTGAATATCTGGGGCAGCTTACTCCGCGCATTGATTACTATTACGACGCGCAGCAGAACATGACCATTCCCGGTCAGCGCTCGACATTGAAGGATGATCTGTATGTCCTGCTCGTGGATTGGGAACCTGCGACGGCTGCGGGAGCCACCTTCAAGGTCTTCGTTAATCCGTTGGTTAACTGGCTGTGGCTTGGGAGTTTCCTGTTCCTCGCCGGTGTAATCATTGCTGCCTGGCCGGAAAAAGAAGGGGAACGCGTAACCGTCAAAGCAAAAGTACCAGTCCAACAGACCAGTGCGGCAGATTAGTAGTGTAGAATGTAAACAGGGAAACGAAATGGGATCATCACGCATTGCTTTTTATGCCTTACTTCTTACTCTGGTCCTCGCTGGATTATGGTCCGGTTCTGTCTCTGCACAAAACCCTACGCCCACGGACGATGAAGTTAATCGCATCGCCAAGCAGCTCTATTGCCCGGTCTGTGAAAGCACGCCATTAGACGTCTGCCCGACAGAGGCATGTCGCCAGTGGCGCGATCTGATCCGCTCAATGCTGGCGGAAGGCAGAAGCGAAGAAGAGATCAAACAATATTTTGTCACCCAATACGGCGCGCGCGTATTGTCCGAGCCGCCGAATCGATTGGTCACCTATCTTGTCCCTGCCGCTGCGATCCTGCTGGGCGCGTTCCTGCTCTTCCGCGGCTTTCAGATGTGGATGAAGCCATCCATAGCGGAAGCAGACGTGGAACCCGAGGCGAAGATCGATCAGGATCCATACATAGCAAAGCTCGAAGAAGAATTGAAGAGACAGAAATAACGTGTAGGGATCGGCTCGCTTTGCGTGCTGCGCGAGCTGCCGATCCCTACGTGTGGGAGAATTCATGACAGAAACATCAATCCCTGCCCCGCGTCGCGGTGTCCCGCTCTGGGCACAAATCATCATCTGGGTGTCTTTAACTGGACTGCTTGTCATCGTCGCGCTGGGATTGCGGCGTGCTCAGCAAGGGACCGTCCAGCCTGGACAAGCGATCGACGATTTCACGCTGCCGTTATACAGTGGATACGAACTCGACGGCAAAAGTGAGATTCATCTTGAAGATTTGCGCGGCAAAGTAGTGGTCATCAATTTTTGGGCTTCATGGTGTAAGCCCTGTGAACAGGAAGCCGCCGACCTGCAGCAGGCCTGGACGGAATATGAACCCACCGGCGAGGTTGTGTTCCTGGGCGTCGATTATGTGGATACGGAACCCGAGGCGCGCGTCTACCTTAAAAAATTTGGCATCACCTACCCAAACGGCCCCGACCTCGCTACGCGCATTTCACAATACTTCCGCACCAAGGGCGTGCCTGAAACATACTTCGTCGATAAAGATGGTGTCTTGCAGTATGTGCAGATCGGGCCCTTCTCGTCCACCGAGCAGATCCGCGCCCAGATCGATCCGTTGCTCAAGTAGAGGGTACATGGAACTTACCGCCATTTTCTTTTCACTCGCCGTCCTTGTGCTTGTCGGTATCTATCTTTATTCTCCTTTCATGGAACGCCGCGCCCGCCGCGTGACCGAGGAGGAACACGAACTCTCCGCGCTGATGGCAGAACGCGACCGCGTCGTCAATTCGCTGCAGGAACTGGACTTCGATTTCAAACTGGGAAAGATCCCGGAAGAGGACTATCCAGCACAGCGCGCCAGCCTCCTGCAAAAAGGCGCGGATATTCTGCGGAAGATCGATTCACTCGCGCCTCCCCCGCCCTATGGGAGAGGGGCCGGGGGTGATGGGCAAGACACGGAAACACGTATCGAGCAAGCGATTGCCGCACGCCGCGCCGACGCGTCCGTCGCGCCGGCGGAGATCTCTGACGATGACATCGAAGCGATGATCCTGGCACGCCGCAAGGGACGCAAGGAAAAATCCGCAGGGTTCTGCCCGCGCTGCGGCAAGCCAGTGATGGTCAGCGATCGTTTTTGTCCAGCGTGTGGAAAATCTTTAGTGTAAGTTACCGTCATTGCGAGGAGCGCAAGCGACAAAGCAATCTCCTGTTCACTTAAGATGAGATTGCTTCTCGAAGACTCGCAACGACGTAAGAGGAACTTAATGAAATCTCGTTTTGTAATTATCGTTATTGCTGCCATCCTTCTCACAGCCTGTAACTTCACCATGGCTGCGGATGTTACTCCCCCACCCAACTACGTCCCGCCCACGCCCGCGCCAACTATGGGTCCGCTCTTCCCCGCGCAGGCGCCAAGCACCGAGAACGGCGCGCTGATCTTTGCCGAGAAGTGTGCCCCCTGCCACGGCGCGACCGGCCTGGGAGATGGCGAACAGGGCATCCAGCTCGGTGTAACCGTCCCGGCGTTTGGACTGCCCGACATTGCCCGCCCGGCTTCCCCCGCGCAGTGGTACACAATGGTCACGCGCGGCAACATGGAACGCTTCATGCCTCCGTTTGCAAGCCTGAACGACCAGGAGCGCTGGGATGTGGTCGCCTACGCCATGACCCTGCACATAACCGATGAAGATCTGGCAAAGGGAAACGAACTTTTCGAAGCCAACTGCGCCAACTGCTCGACCGATTTTTTCACCGACCAGGCGAAGATGTCAGAGTTAAGTGAAGTGGAACTGGCGCGCATCGTCAGAGAAGGTAATGAAGAGGTCCCGCCGTTTGGGGCAGCACTGAGCGACGATGATGTTTGGGCGATCACCGCTTACCTGCGGACTCTCTCCTTCGACTCGTCTCCCATCGCGGCGGCGCCCGCTTCTACAGCGACGCCTGCTGAAGTGGTCACGGTTACCGAGACCGTTCTCCCCACTGACGCGGGCACGCTGCCAGCCGAGGGAACGCCCCTCGGTACGGAACAGGTCCCGGCGACGAGTGAGGCGACCGCGGTCGTTCAGGAAGGATTCGGAAACGTCAGTGGGTCCATCGAAAACAAATCAGGTGCGGATCTCCCCTCTGATCTACAAGTCACCTTGCGTGGTTATCAACATGGCGCCGACCCGAACACGGGTCCGGAAGAAGTGTTCTCCCAGGAAACTCCGGTAAATGAAGATGGAACGTTCGTTTTTGAAAATGTGGAGATCCCACTCAACCGCATCTTCGTTGCCGAACTGACCTTTGACGGCATGGAGTTGCAATCCGGCTTTACGATCGTGAAGGAAGGCGATACGGCGATCAATTTGCCGCCCATTAAGTTATATGCCAAAACGGAGGACACGTCCAAGCTGGTGATCGATGAAACGCGCATCTTCCTCGAATATGGGGAGGATAATGTTCAGGTTTACAACGTGTACTCCTTCCGCAATCCGGGTGATGAGATCGTCGTTGTGAAGCTGAACGAAAACGGCGAAGTCCCGTTCCTGAAATCTCCAGAAGGTTCTTCCGGGGTCGGATATGAAGCCATGCAGGATAGCGAAAACTTTCTGCAAACCGACAATGGCTTCGCCCTCCCGCCCAGCGAGAAACCATATGCGTTGATCGCGTTCGCGTCCCTGCCCAAAGCGGAAGAATTCGAGTTCTCTCAGGAATTTGTTCTATCTGCCGCGGCTGTGAGCGTTTATGTTCCCGAAGGTGTGACCGTCAAGAGCGACCAATCGAACGATCTCGGCCTACAGAAGATCCAGGATTTCAATTTCCAGATCTACGAGTTGGACAGTGTTGGAGCCGGTGAAACGGTCAAGCTTACAGTTTCAGGGACACCCAAAGAAGCGACAACCGCTGCTGCTCCTGAAGCAGCAGCTTCGAACCAAAATCTTTTGATCGGCGCGGGTGTGCTGGGTGTGGCCCTCATCCTTGCAGGCCTGTGGATGTATCTGCGCGATCGCAGCCGTCCGGAGGAGGCAGATGGCGAGGCAGATGAAGGGGATGAATTTGAATCGGCTGAGGATGTGATGGACGCGATCCTCGTGCTCGATGATCTGCACCGCGCCAGGAAGATATCCGATGAAGCCTATCAAAAGCGCCGCGCGGAACTGAAGGAAATTTTGAAGGAAAAAATGTAAGGGCGGGGTCATCCCGCCCAGGGCGAGACGCTTCGCAGTCTCACCCCTACCCAAATTATGATCACCGTCAAAAAGCTCGTCAAACGATTCGGATTAAAGACCGTCCTGCGCGGCGTGGACTTTGAGGTCCAGCCGGGTGAGTTCGTCGCGCTGCTCGGCCCGAACGGCGCGGGCAAGACGACGTTCCTGCGCATCCTGGCGTCGTTGTCGCGACCGTCGCTGGGCGAGGTCAAGATCGCCGGATACAAACTTCCTGCACAGGCTGCCCAGGTACGGGCGCGCCTGGGAGTGGTCTCGCACCTGCCCCTGCTTTACGGCGATCTGACCGCGGAGGAAAACCTGCGCTTCTATGCAAGGATGTATAACATCTCCGATCACGAAACACGGATCACCGAGGTCCTGGAAATGGCGGGGCTGGAAGCAAGGCGCCGCGATCTGGTGCGGACGTACTCGCGCGGCATGCAGCAAAGACTCGCCATCGGGCGCGCCGTCCTGCACGACCCGGACGTGATGCTCTTCGACGAGCCTTACACCGGCCTGGATCAGGATGCCTCTACCATGCTCGACGATGTGCTGAAGACGGTTGCCGCCCAGGGACGCACCGTGGTGATGACCTCGCACGATCTTGCACGCGCCGAAGACCTGGCAACGAGATTCGACATCCTGTCACGCGGAGTCATTTCCGCGTCGGCCTCACACGCGGAACTCAAAAATACAAATCTGCTTGCGTTTTACAAGCAGGCATTGGCGGGCTAACATGATGGATAAAGCAACGGAAATCAAGTCGGTGACGGTGGGACGCCCACTTCCGAGAGGCAGCTTCATCAAAGCGGTTGCGGCTGTGGTCTGGAAAGACCTCCAGGCGGAGTTTCGCTCGCGTGAGCTTTTCTCGGCGATGCTGGTCTTTTCGCTGCTGATCATCCTGATCTTCAACTTCGCTCTCGAACTGGATGTCAAAACGCGCCAGTCTGTCACTGCCGGGGTGCTCTGGTCCACGTTTGCCTTTGCCGGGACGCTGGGTCTCAACCGCTCCATGGCGATCGAAAAAGATCGGGGCTGCCTGGATGGGCTCCTGCTGGCACCCGTGGATCGCTCCGCGATCTATTTTGGCAAAGTCATCAGCAATCTGGTGTTCATGTTGACTGTAGAGGTGATTGTCCTGCCGGTGTACAGCGTTCTTTATTCTGTAAATCTCTTCCAACCCGGATTGTTACTGGTCATTTTGCTTGGCTCCATTGGTTATGTGGTAGTGGGAACGCTGCTTTCCGCCATGTCTGTCCAAACCCGGACGCGCGATATTCTCCTGCCCATTTTGCTGTTCCCGGTCGTGATCCCGGTGGTGTTGTCAGCGGTCAAAGCGAGCAACGGCTTCCTCGCGGGCGCAGAATGGGCGGAAATTCTTCTGCCCCTCAATCTTCTCATCGCCTACGATATTATTTTTCTTGCGGTCGCATTCATGGTGTTCGACAATGTCGTAGAAGAATAGATTTTCATGATCATGATTTTATAGGAGTGTTTATGCAACCCAAACCTGTAACGCTCAAAATTCTCGATGTTGTTTCCATCGTTATGTTGGGTATTTCCACCTATCTTGCCCTCGTCTTTGCCCCGACTGAACGTGTGATGGGAGAGGTACAACGTGTATTCTACTTCCACATCGGCACCGCCTGGACGGCATTGCTCGGTTTTATCCTGGCAGCACTGTTCAGTGTGGTCTATCTCGTCAAAAAGGATCTCAAATGGGACCGGCTCCAGGTCGCTGCAATCGAAGTGAGCCTGGTCTTCTTCCTGATCACCATCGTGCTGGGTTCCATCTGGGCCCGCCCCGCCTGGAACACGTGGTGGACCTGGGATCCGCGCCTGACCACGGCTGCCGTCACGGAACTGATCTATGTTGCCTATTTTATGCTTCGCCAGGGCATCGACGACCCGGATAGACGCGCCCGTTTTGGCGCGGTCTACGCCCTCCTGGGCGGGCTGAGCGCGCCGATCACCTTCTTTGCCATCCGCTTGTTCCGGACGATCCACCCGGTCGTGATCGGAGGCACCAACCCCGAAGCCGACGGCGGCTTCAGCATGACGGCGGATATGCGGGTCGCATTCTTCTTCGCCCTGTTCGCATTCACGGTCATCTTCATTGACCTGTTCTGGAACCGTATTCGCCTGGGCAACCTGCAGGACAAGGTTGAACAGTTGAAGTTGAAAGTCAGCATGTAAATGGAGATCAGCATGTTTTTTCAGGAAACCACTCCCGACACTTCCGGCTACATGATCGCCGGGTTTGCAATCGCTTTTATCGTTATGGCGTTGTATGTTGCCAGTATTTCCTGGCGCGCCCGCAGTCTGAACCAGGATATGACGATACTCGAAGAAATGGATAAATCGGCTACCCCTGCCCAGGCAGCTAATAAATCTGCAAAACCGTAACCAAATGGCTGAGGCAAAAATAACCATTCTGAAAGAGAGTCCGCTATAATAGAAGCGGACTTTTTGTATGGGATTCCGTCGACAGACTCGGACAAGGTGGGCGAGCAGGCTTTTAATCTTGAGCCTGTTCCTGGTTTGCGCGGGAGGTGTGTTTGTGTCTGCCACGGAAAAAGCCTCGGCCGCGCCGCCAAGTGATCCTCCGGGTCCCGATCGATACTCTGTCACTGTTGTGGATTACACTAAATACTTTTGGTGGCTGATCCACTGGGGGGAGGACGACGTCGAATGCAAAATTGAGATCGACCATGAGGGACTCCCAACACCAGGGGATATTTACATAGACTGCGGCGAAGATCTTTATGAAAAGTGGATAAAACAAAAGCCCTGCAACCTGCATGATGTGGATCTATGCAAAGGCTTTTATCTGCATCTGGCAGGTACAGAACCCGCTCAAAAAGAGGTTTCCACAAAACTGCCTCCCCCAAGCGTGCAGGTCACCCTCGAAAATTGTGACCCGGTCTATACGTCTTCCACGAGCATTTGCGACTCTGAACCCATCCTGGTCTTAACCGGTACCGAGCCATTGCCGGATTACGAAATCATTAGCATCGAAGGGCTGTATGAAGGGCAGCCATTTATCTGTGATGCCATCTGCCGGCTGCAATTGCCCGTGACCGATGATGATGGTTTTGTCATCCAATTCTGGGCCAATTCAAGTTATGGGGACAGCAGTGAGATGTTCGAGGCGCTGGTCCGTGTGGCTGTGACCGATGCAGGCGACCCCGATCGTTTGTTCTGGTATGCTGACGTCTTGAGCAGTCAATGGGTGGGCGTGCCAATTGCAAGCTGTGTCGAAGCCTGGGGGACGCTGCCGCCCGTAGGCGGACCGCCGGAATGGTTGAGTACTCCTACCCAAAGCGAATCGTTGGGAACGGACATATCCTATAACTACCTGGCTGCGCAGTTAATTCGCGCCGGCGCGGTGGATGCCAGCTCGTGTGCAGATGGAGGCTTGCTCGCCGATGAGGGTGCATCTGCCTGTGGCATAGAGGTTGCACGTGAAGCTGTCACGGCCTGGCAAAATCAATTCGATAGCATCATTCTGAATGTTTCGAAAGACACAGGCGTCCCGGCTCATTTGTTGAAAAACCTGTTTGCCGTTGAAAGCCAGTTTTGGCCCGGACGAAGTTTTCGTAACGATATCGGGTTGGGGCAACTCACAGAAAAAGGCGCCGATACCGCATTAATGTGGAATCCCCCATTCTTTCATCAGTTTTGTCCCCTGGTGATGGATTCGGCCGAATGCAGCAAAGGATATCTCCACCTCGATGAGGAGCAGCAGGAATATATCCGGCTGGCTTTGATCGATTATGTAGATTCGACCTGTGAAAATTGTCCTCTGCAAATCGACCTTAATCGCGCCAACTTCAGCATTGGTGTCTTTGCGCATGCCATGCTCGCGAACTGTGAACAGGCCGGTCAACTCGTGGAGAACATCACCGGAAACGAAGCTGGCGATGCTGCCTCTTATGAAGACCTGTGGAAGTTTACGTTGGTCAACTACAACGCGGGACCGGGGTGTCTGGGGAATGCCCTCGACATGTCGTACGGACAGGATGAAGAATTGACGTGGGAGAACCTATCCGCACATCTTGAACCGGCATGCCAGGGAGCGATCCCTTACGTGAATGAAATAAGTCGCTGAATCAGGATTTTACGAGTTAATAGTGGAGGATCGGACTCCGCTTTTATTTTCTGTGCTAAACTATTGGCATGATGTCATTGCGAGCCCCGAGCCTCAAACGGCGAGGTGGCGAAGCAATCTCCTGTTATGTGGAAAATCTGGCTAAGAAATTTTCATCTTTTAATTCGAGATTGCTTCCCGTAGGCTCGCAATGACATATTGATTCCTGGAGGAACTGTGCTCAGTCTGGTTGAAAAAATCCTTTTCGCACTGGCTGTTCTTGTCTCCCTGTATTTCACGTACCGCGGGGTCATGCGGATTGTCGGTCACATCTCGAGCGGGCAGGGCAAACCCAATTGGGGCCTGATCTGGAAGCGGATTGGTGACCTGATCGTCAAAGTAGGTTTGTTCCAACCTGTCTTTCGCTTTCGATTGGGTCCAAGCATTTTGCACGCGCTGATCGGCTGGGGATTTCTCACATTTCTACTCATCAACCTGGCAGACCTGATCTATGCCTACACCGGTTTCAAACTGCTAGAAAACACTGGCGCGTTCGGGGATTTCTACCGACTGCTGGCGGATATCCTTGGCGCAGCGCTCCTGGTTGGGATCGTTGGACTGGAGATCCGCCGCTTCATTTTGCGACCAAGGAATCTGACCACGCGCGAATCGACGTTGCTGCACCCAAAGGCGCGCCTCGGCATCCTGCGCGATTCTGCGATCGTCGCGTCCTTTATCTTCATCCACAACTCAGCACGGCTGCTGGGAGAATCATTCTACGTGGCGGAGGCGGGAGTCCGCGACAGCTGGCAGCCGGTCATTTCAACGGTGGCCGGCCTGTGGTCCGGCGTGGATGCGAACACGCTGCTGATCGGCGAACGATTGATGTTCTGGCTGTCGATTGGCGCGGTGGTGGCCTTCCTGCCCTACTTCCCCTATTCAAAGCATATCCATCTGTTCTTTGCACCGATCAATTTTGCATTGAAGCCTGAACGAAGGTCCATCGGCGAATTGAATTACATCAACCTCGACGACCAGTCCATCGAACAGTTTGGCGCTGCAACGATGAAAGACCTGGGCTGGGAACAAGTCATGGATGCCTATGCCTGTATCATGTGTTTCCGCTGCCAGGAGCTTTGCCCCGCCTATGCCACGGGCAAGGTGCTCTCCCCTGCTGCGCTGGAGATCAACAAGCGTTATCACTTGAATGATGGCGGTGCGACCGATGTGCCGATGCTGAACTTGATCTCCGAGGAAGCGGTGTGGGCCTGCACATCCTGCGGCCAGTGTGTGGATATCTGTCCCGTTGGCAACGAGCCGATGCGCGACATCCTGGACATTCGCCGCAACCTGACGATGATGGAAAGCAAGTTCCCCAAGCAACTGGAGAATGCCTTCAAAGGCATGGAACGCAATGCCAATCCGTGGAATGTATCGCAGGCGGATCGTATGAAATGGGCAGAGGGCCTGAACGTCCCGACGATCGAGAAAAATCCCGAACCCGACATTTTGTGGTGGGTCGGCTGTGCCGCTGCCACCGACTCGCGGGCCCAGAAGACCGCCCAGGCTTTTGCGAAGATCCTGAATGCAGCGGGCGTCAATTTTGCGGTGCTCGGACAGAACGAACAATGCACCGGCGACTCGGCACGCCGCGCCGGGCGCGAAGACATCTTCTTCGGGCTGGCTTCCGCGAATGTCGAGATTCTGAATGAGGTCAAACCTAAACGGATCGTCACAACTTGTCCACACTGTTTGCACACGATCAAGAATGAATATCCGGCATTCGGCGGAAACTACACGGTCATCCATCACACACATTTGATCAACGAGCTGGTCGGCGCAGGGAAGATCAGCCTGGAAGTGTCCAACGATCAGTACAAAGTGACATTCCATGATCCATGCTACCTGGGACGCCATAACAATATTTACGATTCGCCACGCGAGGCATTGAACTCGGCCGGTGTTACGACCATTGAAATGCCGCACAATGAATCCAAGTCCTTCTGCTGCGGCGCGGGCGGCGCGCAAATGTGGAAGGAAGAAGAACCTGGCACGATGCGTATCAATGAAGCGCGCTTCAAGGAAGCCAAAGAAACGGGAGCGAACACAGTCGCTGTAGGCTGTCCGTTCTGCATGACCATGCTCAGTGATGTCTCCAGGGCGGAGGGTGGTTCGGTCCAGGTGAAGGACGTGGCGGAACTGGTCGCGGAGCGGATGAAGACAGAAGCCTGAACAGAGTAACCGCGACTTTTCCACTGCAATCAAAATCGAACCCACAGAAGTACGCGGATGGGAGTAAAATTCCTTCCCAACCAGGAGGTTTATATGAAAGACACGATCCGCACACTTCACCCGGAGAAGAAACAGGGTGTGAAGATCAGCAGGGAAAAGTATGAAATCATTCGCAAGGCGATCATGACAACGCTGCGCAAACAAAAGGAAATGACTTTTATGAATCTATCCCGCGCGGTGGAAAAGGAAGTCAATGGCAACTTCGATGGGTCTGTTACATGGTATGTTACGACAGTCAAACTGGACCTGGAAGCACGCGGCGAGATCAAGCGCGTTCCCCACTCAAGACCACAACTTGTGAAATTAGCATAAATCCAATAATGGTACAGCAAAAGCGACCAGGCCTTTTGAACCTGGTCGCTTTTGTTGTATCAGTGAGGGGAGGAAAGTAAAATCGATATCTGGAATGTTTTCATCCCGAAGCAATCAGGAGCAGAAAAATGCAAATTGTCCATGTGCACGTCCATGTCAAACCCGAATTTGTCGAAGCCTTCAAACAGGCGACTATTGAGAATGCCACCCACAGCGTCAAAGAGGCAGGCATAGCACGTTTCGATGTCATCCAACAAACAGATGATCCTACAAGATTTATCCTGATCGAAATTTATAAAACAGCAGAGGCTTCCGGTGCGCACAAAGAGACGGCTCACTACAAACGCTGGCGGGATGATGTTATGAAAATGATGGCGGAACCAAGACAGGGAATTAAGTACGCCTATATCTTCTCCACTGACGAAAACCGGTAAAACAATGTTTTCCTTTGAATTCGCCACAGCAAACCGGATCATCTTCGGAGCCGGGAAGCTGAATGAGTTGAGCAAGCAGATGGATGGAAGCGGGCATCTGCTTTTTGTGCACGGACATTCTTCAGATGCAATCAGGCGCGTGAGGGAAATGATCTCCTCGCTGGAAGTCGCATTCACGGAATTTCAGGTTCACGGCGAACCAACCATCGAAGTCGTGCGCGAGGGTGCGAAAGCGGCGCGTGATTGCGACATGGTGGTCGGTCTGGGCGGTGGAAGCATTCTGGATACAGGTAAGGCAATCGCCGCGCTGGTAACGAATCCTGGCGACGTGTTCGATTACCTGGAAGTGATCGGCAAAGGACAGCCTTTGGTCCATGCGCCGCTGCCGTACATTGCGATTCCAACTACCGCCGGAACCGGAGCAGAAGTGACGCGTAATGCTGTGCTCGAATCGCCGGAGCAGAACGTCAAAGTCAGCCTGCGCAGCCCGTTGATGCTGCCGCGGCTGGCGCTCGTCGACCCGGAACTGACCTACAACCTGCCGCCTGAGATCACAGCCAGCTCAGGCCTGGACGCGCTGACTCAGTTGATCGAGCCGTTCGTATCGATCAAGGCCAACCCGTTGACCGACGCGCTCTGCCGCGAGGGGATGCAGCACGCGGCGCGGTCGCTGAGACGCGCCTGCGA
>DASTJG010000059.1:0-11530 GCA_035716785.1 Anaerolineales bacterium | reverse complement strand
GTTGTATATTGATATCCTGAGGGATCAACTCGAGAGTCACATCGCCCGTAACCGAACCAACCAGTGAGGCTTCGGTCTCCGCGCTTTGCAGGCGGACGTTCACGCTCGAGGCGGGATCCGTAATCAGCTGGACGCGGGCCGCATCGGCGATGACCGCCTCGACGCGTCCGATCAGGCCCTGATCGGTTACGACCGGCATCCCGCGCAGGATCCCATCATTGGAGCCGCGGTTGATGATCACATAGTGCAGGAACGGACTCGGGTCGCGTCCAATGACCGCCGCAGCGCGGTAGGTGTTTTCAGGATTCGCCCGCGAAAAGTCCACGAGCGCGGCCAGGATCTGTGTCTCGCCGACTTCCTGTTGCAGTTGAATGACCTGCGCCTGCAACTCGGCAACTTCTCTCTCTAACTCGACATTACGCTGGCGTAACGAGGCAACATCACGCGGGGATGTGAAAAAATCCTGGATCGCCACGAAGCGTGTCGAAAACCAGGTTTGCAGGTTGACCAGAGAACCGGTGAAAACATTGGAGGCACTGCTAAAGTACCCTCCAAGCGCAAGCGCCATAATTCCCCCTACGACCAGGAAAATAATCGTGGTCTGAAGCGTACGTGAAAATATATCTTTCATATTACAAGGTACCGCGTTCCTATCTAAGCAATCCGTAAACTTCTATGATTGAAACAGTGTTCGATCTAATGTGGGGTTTATATCAAAAAGCAGTAGTGTGCAACCATGGTCGCCTGAGAGGCAACGTGAAAACATCAAACGCTGTGACGTGTACTGCCGCGTTCCAAACCAACCAGGTACCGGCTCAGGATATCGAAGTTTTCAAATACCATTCCTGCTCCACGTGCTACACAGGTAAGCGGATCTTCGGCAACCCAGACACGCAGCCTGAGTTCATCTGTCAGGCGGTCAGCCAATCCCTGCAACAAGGCACCACCACCAGAAAGACAGATGCCAATATCCATCAAGTCTGCCACGATCTCCGGAGGGATTTCATCGAGCGCGTCGCGAATGGTATCCACGATCACCTGTACGGAACCTGCCAGTGCCTCGCGCATTTCAATGGAGGAAATCTCAATGCTTTCTGGCAACCCGGTCACAAGATTGCGCCCGCGCACTTCCATCGTTTTTTCAGGCTGAAGCGGATATGCAGACCCGATCTGCCATTTGATTTGTTCAGCAATCCCTTCACCGATGAGCAAGTTATATTTATTCCGCAGATACTGGACAATATCCTGATCCATTTCATCGCCAGCCACACGCAATGAACGAGAGGCGACCACACCGCTCATGGACATCACCGCAACTTCGGTCGTTCCGCCGCCAATATCCACGACCATGCTTCCCTTGACATCGGCGACCGGGAGACCCGCTCCCAATGCGGCCGCGATCGGCTCCTCGATCAAATAAGCGGCCCGCGCCCCTGAAGCCATCACCGCATCGTACACCGCGCGCTTTTCCACTTCTGTAACGCCGGTGGGAATCCCCACCACCACACGCGGACGCGGTAGTGGAACAACGCTTTGTTCATGGACTCGACCAATAAAATACTCCAGCATCACCTGGGTTATATCGAATTCAGAGATCACACCATCCCGCAGAGGACGAATCACGGCAACTGTGCTGGGCGTACGCCCCATCATTTCCTTGGCTTCGAGACCAATGGCTAATGGCTGGCGCAGACGCTTGTCAATCGTTACCCAGGAGGGTTCATTAATGACAATCCCCTTGCCGCGCACATTTACCAGAGTATTCGCTGTCCCCAGGTCAATTGCAATATCCAGTGAAAACAGGCCCAAAAGCCAGTTTATCGGGTTAAATGCCAAAGCAGGCTCCTCAATGAGGGTATCAAAGCAACATCAATTGCCTTGATATTATACCTAACAATTCGTATCCAGTGTCTTTCAAGGGGGTTAATATACCAGATATTAAAGGGTAATTGTATGGACTTCAAGGAGATGCCATGTCAAAAATCGCACTTGTAACAGATAGCACCACTTACATGCCGCCTGAATTGGTTCAGAAATATAACATTTCAGTTGCACCGCAGGTACTTATCTGGGGCGATCAGACGTACAAAGATGGTGTAGACATCCAGTCGGGTGAGTTTTTTACCAGGCTGAAAACGGCCAAGGAGATGCCTACTACTTCACAGGTCGCCGTGGTTTCGTTCCAAGAAATTTTTAAAGATCTGATTGATAAAGGTTTTGAGGTGCTTGGCATTCTCGTTTCATCCAAGCTTTCCGGCACTGTCCAATCTGCCTTACAGGCAAAAGAATTGATGGGCGCTGCAGGTCAAAAAATTAATATTGTTGATAGTCAATCTGTTGCCATGGCACTTGGTTTTCAGGTGCTCGCGGTCGCTCGTGCGCTCGAGCAAGGCGCAAGCCTTAAGGAAGCAATTGTTCTGGCAGAAAAATTACACGAACATACGGGGTTGTTCTTCGCAGTCGATACACTCGAGTTCCTTCATCGCGGAGGACGGATCGGTGGCGCGCAACGTTTCATCGGCTCGGCTTTGAATCTCAAACCAATTCTCGCCATCCAGGATGGCAAAGTGGAAGGCATTGAGCGCATTCGTACAAAAAACAAGGCACATGATCGTATTCTTGAACTGACAATCGAAAAAGTAGGACAAAGATCACCGGTTCACCTTGCTACCCTGCATGCGAACGCTGCAGAAGATGCGAGGGCATTGCTCACAAGAGCTGAACAGGCGCTCAATCCGACAGAGATCGTCTTTACCGAAGTAAGCCCCACCGTTGGCACGCATGCGGGACCAGGCACAGTTGGGCTCGCTTTTATGGCAGGAATATAGCAAGCTTTCAATCCCCTCTCATTGTGAGAGGGGATTTTATATCACGTGTATAATTTGAGTATGAAGCATCCAGACCCTCTGGTTATCGGCATCGCAGGCGGATCGGGATCTGGCAAGACGACCGTTGCACAGGAAATCCTGCAACGCGTGGGACCGGACCGTATAGCCTTTCTCCAGCACGATTCTTACTATAAAGATCTCAGTGGACTGCCTCCCATCCAGCGCGCCGAAGTGAACTTCGATCATCCCAACTCACTTGAGACCGAGCTATTGATCGAACACATCGCCGCTCTGCGCGACTGGAAAGCGGTTGAGGTGCCGATCTACGATTTCTCCGCTCACAGCCGCACTGCCAAAACATTCACCGTCCAGCCGCGCCGCGTGATCCTGGTGGAGGGCATCCTCATCTTCACGGAAGCCCGTTTGCGGGAAATGTTCGATGTGAAGATATTCGTAGACACCGATTCGGATATCCGCTTCATTCGCCGCCTCGAGCGCGATATCGCCGAACGCGGACGAACAACCGAGTCTGTCATCAAGCAATACCAGCTGACCGTCCGACCGATGCATATGGAGTTTGTCGAACCATCGAAGCGTTATGCCGACATCATTATCCCCGAGGGAGGCCATAACACCGCTGCTCTGGACATGGTTGTGGCGAGAGTGGACGCGTTGTTGAAATGATAAAAACCCGACAGGTTTCTGGCAACAGTGGACAGGCAAGCAAGGAATTCCTCACACAAGGTCAATACGGGAAAGCCTGCGCGAAAACCTGTCGGGTTTACAAAGAAAAGGAGAAATTTAAATGACAAAACAGTGGAAAACCCCGCCTGCAATGCAGATCGATCCAAAGAAGAAATACAAAGCACGCATGGAGACCGACAAAGGCACGATGGTTATTGAATTATTTGCAGATAAAGCTCCCAAGACTGTGAACAACTTTGTCTTTTTATCTCGCGAAGGATTCTATGAAGGTGTGATCTTCCATCGCGTGATCTCGAACTTCATGGCACAAGGCGGTGATCCAACCGGACGCGGCTCAGGCGGTCCCGGTTATAAATTCGAAGATGAGTTCCATCCAAGCCTGAAACACGATAAGCAGGGCATTCTTTCCATGGCAAACGCGGGACCAGGCACCAACGGCTCGCAATTCTTTATCACCCACATCCCCACTCCACATCTGAACAACCGGCACAGCATCTTCGGTCAGGTTGTGGAAGGACTGGACGTCTTGATGTCCATTCCGCCGCGCGACCCGAGCAATGTCAATGCTCCCGCTGTAAAGATCAACCGTGTCACGATTGAAGAGAGCGAATAAAAAGACCTCAACACAGAGAAAAAAGAGCGCGCAGAAAATAACGAAGAAAGCTCCTGCGCGCTCTTCACGCGTCAGGACAGAGAAAGCTGAACAGATGGTGATTGCTCAGGTTACTCAACCCGAGACCTACAACAAGCCTAAAAGCTCAAAGTTCCTGACCAATGTTTTGCGTATCCTGGCATTGCTTGCAGTGGTCGCAATTACTGTTTATATCTACAGCATCCGCGAACGGGTGGAACAATTTGCAGCCTGGGGATACCCGGGCATTTTTCTCATCGCTTTGCTAGCCAATGCAACAGTTTTGCTTCCTGCGCCCGGAGTGGCAGTCATTTATGCGATGGGAGCGATGTTCAATCCTTTCGGCGTGGGATTGGCAGCCGGGACAGGCGGTGCAATTGGAGAACTCTCTGGTTATCTCGCCGGCTTCAGTGGGCAGGCCGTCATTGAACGTACAGATGTATACAATCGTATCAGGCCCTGGGTGGATAAATATGGCGGCTGGGCAATCCTGGTTCTTTCCGCGATCCCCAATCCGTTTTTCGATGTGGCCGGGATCGCAGCCGGGATTGCGAAGATGCGGCTGCATACATTTCTGATATTTACATGGGTCGGTCAATGCATCAAAATGACGCTATTTGCTCTGGCAGGTCATTATTCCGTTGCATTGTTCACAGAATTCATGAAGTAAGGAGAGCGAAGTGTCTGAATACGCCAAAATAGATTCGTATCTCGAAAAGAACCTCGACAAGAGCCTTGCAGAGCTTTCCAGGCTGGTGGCGCAACCGAGTGTCGGCGCGCAGAACCTGGGATTGCAGGAATGTGCTGCTCTGGTTGGCGAAATACTCAGAGCGCGCGGCTTCGAGGTGCAGATCATGAAAACCGCGGGCGCGCCGGTCGTATTCGGTGAACGCAAAGGCAAGTCAGAAAAGACACTGCTCATTTACAACCACTACGATGTCCAGCCGCCCGAACCACTCGAACTGTGGGAGACACCACCATTTGAGCCAAGTTTGCGTAACGGAAAACTGTACGGCCGTGGCGTCAGCGACGACAAGGGACACATCGTCTCGCGGCTATTTGCGATCGATGCACTCTTGGAGACATATGGTGAACTTCCCTGTACTGTCAAATTTATTATCGAAGGCGAAGAGGAAACCGCCAGTGTCAACCTTTTTGAATTTATCAAGAACAACAAGGAATTGTTGAAAGCCGATGCCTGCATGTGGGAGTTCGGCGGCGTGGACCATCGCGATGTGCCAATGCTATATCTCGGCTTGCGCGGGATTTGCTACGTGGAACTGAGCGTGGAAACCGCCGCGACCGATGTCCATTCGGGATTGGGCGGCTCCATCTTCCCGAACGCGGCCTGGCGGCTGGTATGGGCCTTGTCCACGCTAAAGGGGGAAGACGAACGAATCCGCATCCCCGGCTTCTATGACGGGATCCGGCCCCCGTCCGCGCGTGACCGGGATTTGATGGAGGCACTGCCGGACGTTGCAGAAGAATATAAATCACGTTATGGGGTTAAACAATTCATCAAAGGCCTGACCGGCGGAACGGACCTCAAGGTGGAAGAGGTCTTTACGCCAACCTGCACGATCTGTGGGCTGACCTCCGGCTATCAGGGACCTGGTTCGAAAACTGTCCTGCCCGCGCGGGCATCCGCGAAAGTGGATTTCCGCCTCGTGCCCGATCAGCATCCCGCCGACATTCTCAAGAAGCTGCGCGCCCATCTCGACGCGCAGGGCTTCAGCGATGTGCAGATCACCGATCTCGGCGGCGACCCGCCTGCACGCACCGATTTCGATGAACCGTTTATCCAGCTCGTCGTGAAAACGTCAGAAGAAGTCTATGAGACGCCGATGCAGCTTGTCCCAATGGTCGGCGGCTCCGGACCCAGTTACCCGTTCGTTCATGATCTCAAGCTGCCCGTTGCCACCGCCGGCTTAGGCTACCCCGATACGCGCGCCCACGCGCCCAATGAA
Source organism: Anaerolineales bacterium (assembly GCA_035716785.1). Taxonomy (GTDB): domain Bacteria; phylum Chloroflexota; class Anaerolineae; order Anaerolineales; family Villigracilaceae; genus Defluviilinea. The sequence goes on along the minus strand of DASTJG010000059.1, from coordinate 5,399 downwards.
AACATCCGCATCGATCTGTATCTCAAACATGCCAGGCATATAGCCCGTATTCTCAAAGAGTTTGCAAAGTAGCACAACCTAAACATCATGAAGAATAAAACATCGCAACCCTTTCACGATCAAGACCTGACCATACCCAGTCAAACCTGGGGAATATTTTTCATCAGCATCCTGGGACTGTTCGTGGAAACGCTTTTCATCCGCTGGATCGGCACTGAGATCCGCATCTTTGCCTATCTGCAAAACACCATCCTGGTTGTTTGCTTTCTTGGGCTTGGGATCGGTATGTTCACTTCCTCCAAACCTATTGTCATCAAGCAGAGTCTTTTTCCGCTGACTATTTTCCTGTTGCTGATGGCTATTCCCATGACTCGGCTGGCTCTGGGCAATATCAGCGAGATGTTAAGCACACTAGAAGACTTCGTCATCTGGTCAAATCGTGCAAGAGGTGACCTGAAAACTCAGATCATACTTTTACTTGCCGGGCTGGCACTAACCTATGGTGTGCTTATCCTGATCGTTGATATATTCGTCCCGCTGGGTCGTATACTCGGACGCTTGATGAATGTCAACCAAAACCCAATCTGTGCATATTCAATCAACATTTTCGGCAGTATCCTGGGAACCTGGGCATTTGTACTGCTCAGCTTTTTCTACCAACCTCCCTTTACCTGGTTCCTGATCATGGCAGGGTTGCTGGCATTATTTATTTTTTGGTCAAACCGCGACAAAAAGCTAAACTTTGCTTTGCTTGGAGTGATCATCCTGCTCTCCTGGTTCGCCAGCCAGGTTCCCGGCGCTTTGCAAGTAGTCTGGTCGCCATATCAAAAACTGGTAGTGCGGGAAAATGAAGCTGGGGCTCTCGGGCAATATGAGGTTGAGGTAAACAATAATAGTTATCAGGATATTATGGATTTGAGTGACCAATACGTTTCTGCAAATCCTGACATATATCCATCAGAGTTAAAAGGGCTCAGCCAATACGATATACCATTGTTATTCCACCCGGAGCCAAGATCACTTTTGGTTGTTGGCGCCGGCACAGGCAATGACGTGGCCGCCGCCCTGCGCCACGGCGTTGCATCCGTGACTGCCGTAGAGATCGATCCGGCCATAATTACCATGGGAAAGGAACTTCACCCTGAACAGCCATATGCTTCGCCCGGGGTAGCGATTATCAACGATGATGCGCGTTCATTTTTCGCTACGACCAGCGAAAAGTACGACATCATTTCTTTCGGATTGTTAGACTCTCACACAACAACGTCGATGACCAATGCCAGGCTGGACCATTACGTATACACCAAGGAGAGCATTCTCCAGGCCAAATCAAGATTGAAAGATGGGGGTATTCTGACCCTTACTTTTTATGCCCAAAGGGTCTTTATCGCTGATCGGATTGAAAGGGTACTCGAAGAAGTTTTCAACCAGGCACCTTTAGTATTTGTTGTGGAGCCCAGTACTTATGGGCGCGGTGGGGTGATGTTTATTACGGGTGACATGGAAAACATCCAAAAGCAGCTTGCAGTGAATGACCGTCTGGCTGCTTACATCAAGCAGCAACAGAAAATTTATTCCCTTCAATTAACACATCAGACCAAGGTCATCACAGATGACTGGCCTTATCTTTATCTCGAAACGCCACGAATTCCCACGCTTTATTATTTGCTGATTGGCGTTACGATCGCCCTTTTTGCAAGAAGCTATCGCAAATGGAAAGCTAACGACAATACCGCTTTGATCAACCGCACCTTCTGGCATTTTTTCTTCCTGGGAGCTGCCTTTCTGCTCCTGGAAGTTCAGAACATCAGCAAAGCCTCCGTGGTGCTCGGCAACACCTGGCAGGTCAACGCCGTCATCATCTCCAGCGTGCTGGGTGTTGCCCTCATCGCTAATTGGATCGCCTACAAATTTCCCAAAATCCCCATTGCGCCGATCTATGCCCTGTTGATCGGGACGAGTTTGGGACTATACTTTGTGGACTTAGCCCGGTTCGGCTTTTTGCCTTATCCGACGAAGGCGTTTATCGTGGGCACGCTCACCAGCCTGCCCATGCTGTTCAGCGGGATTGTTTTTGTCCGCTCGTTTGCAATTGCCGAAAACAAGAGCAATGCTCTGGGCGCCAATCTGATCGGTGCCCTGGTGGGAGCCTTGCTCCAATCGATAACCTTTGTGATCGGTATCAAAGCTTTACTTTTGGTGGTGGCAGGTTTTTACCTGCTTTCACTATTTACTGCCCAGGTTCAATCCAAAGTCAAGGAGAAAATGCTCGCAGAGACTGCGAAATAAGTTAAAGCAACTTCACTAATTTACCCTTTATCGCGACCGCGGATCATAACTATTTGTGGTGTATTTGAATGGAGTGGTTCCATTCTACATTTCAATCCATTCGCCAATGGAGGAGGCACAAATGAAACGCTCGCTGTTCACTGTTTTTACGATTCTCGTCTTAGCAGGGCTGCTTTTGTCAGCCTGCGGCCCCGGGGCGCCGGAAACGGAGGCTCCAGAAGTCGCAGCACCTACGACGGAGACGGATGAGCAACCCTCTGCCACCGAGGCGCCTGCAGGAGGTGAAAAGACTGTCACAATTGGCTTCACTTCCTCGCTCACCGGCTCACAGGAGGTCTCGTCAAAGCGGCAAGTTGCCGGTCTAAACCTGTGGATGGAACAGGTGAATGACGCCGGGGGAATTAAATTAAGCGACGGTACCGTCGTCAAATTCAAGGCGCAAACCTATGATGATGAATCGGCGAAAGAACGCGTGCAGGAACTTTATACGCGTCTCATCACCGAGGACAATGCAGATTTCCTGATCAGTCCCTATTCATCGGGCCTGACCGCGGCTGCATCCATCATTGCCGAGCAGAATGGCAAGATCATGCTTACCGCCGGCGCGGCCGAGGATGATGCCTACAAGACGGGCAATACCAGCCTGTTCCAGCTGTACACACCGGGCAGCCAGTACCTTCTCAGCACGGTGGACATGCTAAAGAGTCTTGATCCAGAAGCCAAGATCGCCGTGGTCCATGAGAATGACAAGTTCTCCACCTCAGTTGTGGAAGGGCTCAAACCGTATCTCGAATCACAGGGGTTTGAAATTGTATTAGAAGAGGGTTACGCCTCCGAGACGACCGATTTTGGTCCCGTGATCAATAAGATCGTCGAATCGGGAGCAACGGTCCTGCTCGGGGGTGGACACTATCCCGATGGCAGCACCTTCGCTCGTCAGCTTTATGAGCGTAAGGCCGGTCTGAAGTTCATCTCGCTGCTGGTGGCGCCCGCCGATTCAAAGTTCCCCGAACTGGGCGACGCCGCGCTCGGCATCTCCACCTCCAGTCAGTGGGAGCTTGCCGCGACTCACACAGAAGAAGAAGCCTCAGCTTTAGGGAAGACGTGGTATGGGCCAGTAGGCGAGGATTTCGCAGCCGCCTATGAAGCCGCGACTGGCGACAAGCCTACCTATCATGTTGCCGGTGGTTATGTTGCCGGTCTTGTCCTGCAGAAAGCCATCGAGGACGCCGACTCGGTGGACCCGGAAAAGGTGAAAGCCGCGCTCGAAGCGTTGGATATCTTCACCTTCTACGGCGGGATCAAATTCGACACGACGCCTGATGCGCATGGTCTGCAAGTCGGTCATCAGATGGTCGTGGCGCAATGGCAAAAGGATGACACGGGCGCACTGGTCCGTAAGGTGATCTGGCCCGCAGATGTCGCGAACGCCGAGCCGCTTTATCCAATCCCGGCACCGAAATAGTATATTTCCCGTAGGGGCGAAGCACCCAGCACCTGCGGTTCTGGGCAGGTGTGCTTCGCCCCTACTACATATTACGGGAGTTGAGACATGCAGGAACTCAATCTTTTACTCGCCTCTCTACCCGACGGCATTCTTCTGGGCTTTGTGTACGGGCTGGCAGCCATGGGCATGACATTGATATGGGGTGTCATGAATGTGATCAACCTCTCGCATGGTCCCATCATTGCCCTGGGAATGTTTGGAACCTTCTTTTTGTTCACGCGCATGGGTTTGAACCCCTATGCAGGTTTGATCCCGATCGCGATCTTTGGACTATTGCTTGGCATTCTCATTTATATCGTTGCTGTTCATCGCGTGATCAACGCGCCGCATCTATCTTCGCTGTTGGCAACCTTTTCCGTGAACATGATCATCATCGGTCTGGGAACGGCTGCCTTCACGACATCTCCCTACAATGTAGACTTCGCGGCAGGCAGCTTCAAATTGGGATCAGCAACACTGCTCGGTACACGTTTGATCGCTGCGCTGGTTGCCATGCTTTTCACAGGCGGTTTGTATCTCTTCCTATACAGAACACGTCCGGGAAAATATATCCGTGCAGTCGCGAATAACCGAGCTGCGGCAGAACTGATGGGCATCCCGTCCACGCGTGTGCTGGCATTGAGCTTTGGACTGGGGACCATGCTGGCTGCCGTCTCAGGTGCACTGATCGCGACATTCTTTCCCTTTAGCATCCTGGCTGGCGGAAGCTACGAACTCAAGAGCTTCGTGATCGGCGTCCTGGGAGGACTGGGAAACCCGATCGGCGCGCTCTTCGGCGGGTTGATCCTCGGTGTGTTGGAGGGCATCATCCCTGCATTTATGGAATCATCCTGGGTTCCGGTCATCGAATTCGGTCTGTTTGTTGTCATTTTACTCGTGCGCCCAAGCGGACTCTTTGGAGCGAAACAATGAAACTCTGGCATAGACACAGTGGCATCCTCCTGCCAGTTTTGGTGGTCGCTATTCTTGCGATCTGGCCAACGATCACGGGCAAAGCCGCAAACCGTGAAAGCGCATTTACCATTCTGAAAGCTGTCGCGCTGGCATCGAGCCTGAATATCCTGCTGGGATATACCGGCTATGTCAGTTTTGGTCACATCGTCTTTTATGGCTTCGGCGGCTATGTGGGACTCTTTCTCCTCACCGAAAACGACTGGTCTCTGGGGGCGGCAATGCTGGCCGGCGGACTCGCATCTGCCATCCTGGCGTTCCTGCTTGGTGCAGCCATTCTGCGGTTGCGCGGCGCTTACTTTGCGCTGGCCACCATTGGCATCAACGAAGCGATGAAGGCATTCATCAACAACTTCGACCTCTTCGGAGGTCCAACAGGGATCACGCTCAACTTCAGCGTCTATAAACCCTATGGAGGCGCGGCACAGGCCCTGCAAACCGCTTTCTATATTGCGGCAGGTCTCGCACTGCTGGCTATCCTTCTAAGCCATTTCGTTCGCACATCAAAATTCGGGCTTGGGCTGTTGGCCATCCGCGAAAATGAAGACGCGGCGGAAGTGATGGGCGTGTTCACCCCGCGCGCAAAGACCTGGGCTTATGTGCTCTCCGCCATCATTCCCGGCATGATCGGCGTCCTGTTTTTCTTCAAGAA
>DASTJG010000058.1:0-14327 GCA_035716785.1 Anaerolineales bacterium | reverse complement strand
TTAATTTCAAGCCTTTAGATGCGGCTTTTGTCTGCAAACTCTACGCGTTGGGTATTTCGACCTGACTGCTGCGCTGGTGTGATTCATTGACAATGTAAATGCCAACCAGCGCGATCGCGCCACCGATTCCCTGCCAGATGGTAGGAGTTTCACCCAGTAATGGGATTGCCAGAATAGTTGTGACAACAGGTTGGAGAATCATTGTGGGTGAGACCACGGAGGCAGGGAGATGCCCGAGCGCGTAGGCAAGTGACATATATCCGATCAATTGCGAAACGACTGCCGTCGCGAGGAAGACCAGCCAGGTTTGCGCGGGATAACCGGACAGCGGGTATTGAAGCACCCTATTGATCACAAAAAGGGAAATGCTCGCGCCGACCCCTACGATCCAGCTATGGCTCACGGCATCAAAATGCACGCGGCTTTTTTCGGTGACGAGAAAATATGCACCATAAAAAACACCGGCGGAAACCGCCATGACATCTCCGATCCCAAAGCGCGGGTGAAAAAGAAAGTCAGTTCCCATGATCAGCGCCGCGCCAAGCAAAACGAACGCGAGTCCGCGCCAGAAGGCGGGTGTCAACTTTTGTTTCAGGATCAGCCAGGCGCCTAGCGCCACCCATAGCGGCGCGGTATTGCCAAGCAGGGTTGCGTTGGATGCAGTCGTATAGGTCAGGGAGGCGGTCCATAACCCCAGGTCACAGGCTGTGAAGAGACCGGCGAGCAGGGGCAATACGAGTGATGATGATTTGATCGCTGGATTCGCTTTTGCGCGTGACGCGAAAAACGGCAACAACAAAAAGATGGAGAAGAAGAGACGATAGAACGCGGTAACCGGGCCCGGCGCGCCCGCCCAGCGTACGAACATGGCAGAAAAGCTGAGCGCAAGGATACCCGTACCCAGCGCCAGATAGGCAAGCAGAGTTTTATCCGCAGGACTGCTACGCTTGTTGTGAGTCATTTATGAAAAGTGATCCGTGATGTGAAGTTGGAGTTGTTATTGTACCTGAAGACGTTCCAGCAGCGCGGGAAGTTCAATTAGCGTGGACAGGCTCGCATCCGGCCGGACCGGCAGCGGGTCGCCGTTTTGTATGCCGGCGCGGCGGCTGATCCAGACCGCGTATAAGCCGGCGTTTTTTGCGCCGCGTATGTCGGCATCCGGATTATCGCCAACCATGACGGCTTCCGATGGCAGGAGGTACCAGTTCGAGAGCGCCAACTCGAAAATACGTGGATGTGGTTTGCGATAACTGCAAGCTGCCGACGTAAGGATGAAGTCAAAGTACCGGGAAATGTCGAAGCGCTGCGCGAGCTGCTGTACATCCTGATCGTCGCCCGCGTTGGAGATCATACCAAGACGATAACCACTCTCTTCGAGTTTCTGCAAGGTGGGCAGACTGTCTTCCTCGAGGATCCAGTTGGTTTGTGTAATGGCAAATAGACGATCAAGTGCGTTACGAATGATTGTGTCCGGGACATCCTCATACCCTTTGGCTGTGAGCACGTCGCGTAAGACGAAAGAATAGGTCGTTTCGAGCAGATCCTTTTCCCGTTTTTTGAAGTATTGACCGAGCCGCTTGCGAAACTCGCGCGGGAAGCTGGACAGATTCAATTCCATGCCCTGTTCACACAAATAATTGGTGAGGGCTTCATCTGCCTGGAGAATGATGCCATCCCAGGCAGAGCGCTCGTACATGAGCGTTCCACCCAGGTCGAAGATCACTGCGCGAAGAAAATTACGAGCCATGATAAATTACTTCAGTTGAAACAGCGGACGTGCAGGCGCGTTGCATGCAGCCGTTATTTTTTTCCATTGCTCTCTTCCGAATCTGCTGGGCGTTGAGGCAGCGTGGTGACAAGTACCTTGTCCACCCTGCGACCATCCATATCCATAACTTCAAATTTCAAACCGTGCCATTCGAAACGATCCGTAGGTTGCGGCATCCGTCCAAGCGACATCATGACGAACCCGCTTAACGTCTCATATTCAGCCTCGTGTGGCAGCATAGGAAGATTAAATATCTCTTTGAACTCGTCCACTTCCAACATGCCGTCCAGCAGCCAGGAGCCATCCTGGCGTTGTGTCGCCTGCGGTTCTTCGATCTCCATTGCACCGACGATCTCTTCCAGAATGTCATTGATGGTCAATAATCCTTGTAAGGCTCCAAACTCATCGATGACCAGCAGCATATCCGTGCCCTTTTCCTTGAATATCTCAAGTGCCTTGGATGCAAACATGGTCTCCGGTACAAAGAAAGCTGGCTTGAGCAGGTCTTTGAGTACGATAGGCTCGTCATTCAGACTTCGCATAAGCAGATCCCTGGCTTTGACAATGCCCAGGATGACATCGAGTGAGCCCTGGCGTACAGGGAAACGTGAAACGTTGCTTCCGGCTATCTTTTCATGAATTTCTTCGATTGAATCATCCACATCCAGCCAGACGATATCCGGGCGCGGCGTCATCAATGAATAAACCCGCTGATCGCCCAGGCTAAAGACGCCTTCCACCATATCCTGTTCCGATTCTTCAAAAACGCCGGCCTGCGTACCTTGATCGATGAGCAAATGAATTTCCTCTTCTGTAACAGGAGGTTCCGTCCCAGGTTCGATGCCCATTAGCTTCAGGACAAAATCCGTAATTCGCCCTAAAAGCCATACCATTGGACTAAATAGCTTGGATACCACAATCATAGGTCCAGCAAGTACCGATGCAATTCGCTCAGGATTATGCAAAGCGATCCGTTTTGGAACCAGTTCCCCTAACACAATGGATACAAATGCGATTGCAATCACCACAATTCCAAGAGCAACTGAATCTGCATAGTTGACAAGCCAGGGGATACGGGCCAGGAGTTCACTCAATGGTTCGGATAATGTTGCTCCACCGACGGCACCCACAAATACTCCCACCAGGGTGATGCCGATCTGAACAGTGGCGAGGAACAGATTCGGATTCTCCAGCAAATGTAAGACGGTGTTTGCCCGCTGATCTCCTTCGTTGACGCGTTGTTGAAGACGCGCTTTACGTGAGGATGCAACGGACATTTCTGACAGAACGAATACTGCATTGATCAGGATAATCGTTAGGATAATTAGTATTTCTGAGGTTATATTCATCGAAAACACTTACGCTATATGTGAAGGAACCTTGCGCGTTGAAATTCAACGGGATGCAAAAATGCCCGGCAAGGTCGCCAGCCTGGATCGGCGGAATAATTTTTTATATGACTAGCTAGGGGAACGTCTTCCATGATCCAATCAACTTTTCCAACTTCACTCTATTGTACTATGGATAAACGAATTGCCCCTTGTTTTCGTTCGAAAAGCTTACATTACTCTTATACCTGTCCCTGCTTCGACATCCCCAACGACCCAGGCAGCTTGATCCAATTCGCGGGCGCGGGCCAAAAAGGAATCCAGGTTTGCGCGCGGAACACCGAGCAGCAGCCCTCCGCTCGTCTGAGGGTCGAACAACAACATCTGGTTTGGCTCATCCATGCCATTGGGGAATTCCACGTTCGGCCCAAAATGACTTTCATTGTCGAACGCGCCGCCGGGGAAAATCCCTTGTTCGGCATATTTGCGCGCGCCAGAGACAAAGGGAATGTTTGCAAAGTCAAATTTCAACGATACGCCGGATGCATCCGCCATTTCCATGCCATGTCCCAGCAGGCTATAGCCTGTGATATCCGTGCCGCCGCGCAAGCCAAATTCATTCGCCAGTTGACTTGCCGTTCGGTTCAACCGCTTCATCCAGTTGACCGCTTCGAGCACATCCTGTTCTTCTGCTCTTTGCTGCTTCAAAGCTGTGGTCGTGACGCCGAAGCCCAGAGGTTTGGTCAGCACCAGTGCATCACCGACTTTCAATCCGCCTTTGCTTAGCATCTTGCGCAGGTCCACAAACCCAATCACGACCAGCCCGTACTTTGGCTCCTTATCCTTGACTGTGTGTCCGCCTGCAATGACAACGCCCGCCTCGCGCGCTTTCTCCGCGCCGCCGCGAATGATCTCACTGGAAATCTCGAACGGCAGGTTATCCGGTAACGCCGCGACGTTCAGCGCCAGGAAGGGCTGTCCGCCCATTGCGTACACGTCCGAGAGGCTGTTGGCGGCAGCGATCGAGCCGTAGTCATAGGGATCGTCCACGACGGGTGTGAAGAAATCCGTCGTCACCACGATGGCTCGTTCGTTATCCAGGCGCCAGACAGCCGCGTCGTCAGGTTCCCGCAGACCCACCAACAGGTCCGGGAAGGAAGCAGCATCGAAGACATCTTTGACAGGACGCAGTACCTGCGTCAGCGCCTCAGCGCTTAGTTTGGATGCTCAACCCGCGCAGGCCGACAAAGTCGTCAGGCGGATCTCACGTCCCGTTTGCGGAATTGGCATAGCTCTCCTCAATCAAAATGACCGGCAACCATCTCTGGCTGCCGGTCATTTTACACTAATTATCACATTCCTGATTATGGGGTGGTTGAGGGGATTGTAGTGGCTGGCGTTGTAGTTGTATTCGGCAAGGGCAAAATAAATTGATTGCCGCTTGGGATGAATATCGTTTGGACGCCCGGAGCCAGTTTCAAAATGTATTGGTACTGCAGGATTTCCGGGTTTTGTTGAAGGGACTGCCCGATCAAGTCATTGGCTTTTGCCTGCGCTTCTGCCTGAATGATTTGCGCTTCTGCCGCGCCCTGCGCCGCGATGACGGCTGCATCCGCCTGCCCCTGCGCGATTTGACGAGCCTGTTCAGCTTCCTGTTTCTTCTGCTCGACGGTCAACCGGGCTTGCTGCGCCTGTTGTTCGGCGATCTGCTTCTGTTCCACTGCGACGGCATATGCCTCGCTGAAGTGGATATCGCGCAGAACGAAATCGATCAGCAGTAAATTGTTTTTCGACAAACTTGTGCCGAGCTCCTCCGTAATGCGCTGCACCATCTCCTCGCGTTTCGTTGAAATCACTTCCTCCACGCCATATTGGGAAACCGCGTTGCGGATTGCGCCGCGTGCTTCGGGGCGCACGATGCCCGCCTCATAGCGGTTCTGCCAGACGATGTGAAGCTGTACAACCTTGTCTGGATCAACTTGATAAATGACCGAAGCATCCAGGATGACTTCCTGCCCGTCTTTGGTGCGAGCCCGGATCGAGTCATCACCTTGAACTTGGCCCTCATTTGGCGCAACCGACATGGTGTAGTTCTGGTTCGAGATCGAATAGGTCTCAACCGATTCAATAACCGGAATGATCCAATGCAAACCAGGTTTAAGTGCCTCCGGACGAACACCTCCCGCTCGAACCGTCCTGACTACGCCTCGTTCTGTGGATTCCACATAAACCAGGCCGGCTCCCAGCGTCGAAAGTATTGCTGCAATGACCAGCACCACGATTGCTGTGGAGCCTATTCCTTTTGAGCTTTGATTGCGGCCCACGCGCGTGATGGCAAGCACGACCAGTCCAATTGCGGCAAGCCATGCAAAACCCGCCAACGCACGAATGACATCAACGATATTCATGGTTCCTCCAATTCAATGTTGAAATAATTATACCGTCATGATAGCATAGCAACATGAGTACAGGGATAGGGAAGGTGCTTGAATTAATTCTTCAGGATGGATGCCGCCACGTGCGCGTTTCCTGCCCGCCGGGTTTAGTACCATCTCCGGGCCAGTACCTGCTGGCAGGCGACGGGTCGGACGCGCCTCTGCCTGTTCCCCTCTTTCATACGGATTCTGCGCCTCAGGGTTTTACCGCCGTCGCATCCGTGCCAGGTTCCTGGCACCCGGGTCTGGAACTGCACCTGCGCGGCCCGCTGGGACGCGGCTTCACGCTGTCTGCCTCGGCTCGCAAGGTTGCATTGGTCGCGTTCGACGATTCGCCCGCGCGGCTGAGAGGCTTGGTCCAGCCGGCTTTAAATCAGGAGGCGGGAGTTGTGCTGGTCTGCGACGCGGCGCCGGAGAATCTGCCTGATGACGTGGAAGTGCAGCCGCTTTCTGTATTGCAGGACATCGTCGAGTGGGCGGATTATCTTGCCTGTGACGTGGCGCGCGAGAATCTAAACCAGCTGAGGGAACGACTGGGGAAGCTGAATCAACTGGCGTCTGGGGAGGACGCGCAAGTCCTCGTCCGTACACCGATCCCGTGCGGAGGAGTCGCGGAGTGTGGCGTCTGCGCGGTCAACCTGAAATCCGACTGGAAGCTGGCCTGCAAGGATGGACCTGTTTTTAACTGGAATGAAGTGGACTAAAACAAAAAGATAAGGAGCGGAGTCCAACGACTCCAGTCGTTGAATTGCAAAGTCAGGAGACTTAGCAGTCCATCAAATTAATACCAGATTCGAAATGAAGTCTTTGTTGTCCCTGCCAACCCCTGGTAGGTAACGGCGATGTCGATCGTTACCAGTTCCCCCTGCTTCTGATTTTCAAAATTGAATATGACTTTGCCAACACCCGCGCCGTCGGTGGTGAAGAAATGTTCTTCTGTTCGGCCATCTGGCCAGTGGATGGTAGCTTTTCCGGTCGCATTGGAAATGGCCTGACCGGTCTGGCTCTGGACGATCACATAGACGGTCTGCTGATCGCTGGAACGAGTGACCGATTTCGCTACAAAACCGAGTACCTTGATGGAGAGAATCGAGTTGATGATGGCCTCGGGCGGTTGAGCCGGTTTAAGATAGGTCTGGTCCTCACCGAACTGATCGAAGTACAGGCGCCCGAGGTCTGTCAGAACCACACGTTGGCCCTCCGGCCGGTCTGCGCGCCACTCGAAGCGCGCCTTCTCAAAGTATTGAACGATCAAATTTTCATGGAACTCGAACGGTGAAATGGGATTGCCGAATTGTGCCGTGCCGCCATTGGCTTTGTAAAAATCAAGGAAGGCAAAGCAGACAGGGTAGCTGGTGGAAAACGAAGCACACCCTGGTGAATTGGTCAGCGCTAATTGCTTGCCAGGTTTGTAGGTGGACTGCCCAAGTGGACTAAGTTGGACGCGCTGGGATTCGGGAAGATCAGGGCGTAATTCGAAACGGGCGCGCTGGAAATACTGGACAGCTTTTCCATCCTTCGAAGTCATCTGTTCGGTAATGGGATAACCAAAAAGCAGTTTGGGATCAGGCACACTTTTGTAGAATCGCAAAAAATCCCCTTTGACAATATGACCTGTCTCCGGGAAAAATTGTACATCTGCTGACTGTGCGCGCACGGTTCCCCGTTGTGTCAGCAGGACTGTCAGAACCAGAAATGACGCAACGAGGCGCCAAATCACTCTCATTTGATTCATTATACTCAATGCAGAGCGTGGTATACCTTCCAGTTTGGATAACATACTACTTTGCGGAGGAATTTTGTCCAAAACCAGGTCATGCACTCAGAAGTGCCTTCACGATCCGTTCCGCAGTATGCCCGTCGCCGTAGGGATTCGCTGCTTTTGCCATCTCCGCGTAAGCACCGGGATCATCCAGCAGCCGCTTCGCCGTGCGGACGATATGTCCAGTATCCGTTCCTACGATTTTCAGTGTCCCTGCTTCGATGCCCTCCGGCCGCTCGGTGGTCTCCCGTAATACCAGGACCGGAATACCGAACGAAGGGGCCTCTTCCTGCAATCCGCCGGAATCGGTGAGAAGTAAGTGGGCTTGCTTCATCAGGTGGACCATTGGCAGATAATCCAGCGGCGGCAACAAAGTGATATGCGGCGTGCCTTTCAGGATGCGATTGACCGGCTCCTGCACATTTGGGTTGAGATGCACAGGGTAGACAATTTCCACGTCGCCGCGTGCAGCCAGTTCCTTCAATGCGTGACAAATATTCTCGAGCGGCTGTCCAAAGTTTTCGCGTCGGTGGGCGGTAACGAGGACGAGCCGCCTGATCGCCGATTCGCGAGTTCCCAGACTATCGAGCAGTTCCGTGATTTCCTGCGGTTCCCGCTGTCGTGCGACGAAGTTCAACGCGTCGATCACAGAATTGCCTGTGACCAGAACGCTTTTTTCATCGACGCCCTCGCGCAGCAAATTCCCCTTTGACCATTCGGTGGGTGCAAAGTGCAGGTCGGCGATGACTGTGGCGATGCGGCGGTTGATCTCCTCGGGGAAGGGATGCCACTTGTTGTGCGTGCGCAGACCTGCTTCCACGTGACCCAGCTTGATGCGGCGAAAGTAGGTGAGCAGCGAAGTTGTGACGACCGTAGTGGTATCGCCGACCACCAGCACCCAGTCGGGTTGGAAGTCCGTCAGAACGGGATCGAGATGGGTAAAGATCGACGCGCTGATCTGTGCCAGCGACTGGTCGTCGCGCATCAGGTCCAGGTCATAGTCTGGTTTGATCTGGAAGAGTTCCAAAACCTGATCGAGCATTTGCCGATGCTGTGCCGTGACGCAGACGCGCGCTTCGATCCCGGTGGTTTGATTCAATTGTCGAATGATCGGAGCCATTTTCACAGCTTCGGGGCGTGTGCCGAAGACGGAGAGGATTTTGAGCGTCATGGTGTGTTGGTATCAGGTAGACAAGTAAACAATGTGTACCTGTCTACTTGTCTACGTGTTTACTTCCTCACTCCTAATCGAAATAATTTAAATCCCGCTTTGTTCCAGGGGCCGGCATCCCAGGCGTTCACACAATCCACCATGAGGCGGGCGTTCGTCCTTTCGGCGATCTCCTCAGGTTTGAAGTTGGCAAACTCCGTATGTCGAACGAGGAGCAAAACCAGATCGGCTTCTTTGAGCGCCTCGTCCAAATTTACCGCCATATCGATGCCTTCCATTTTCGCATCGGGCTTAAATGGCTCCCAGGCTCTCACTTGCGCGCCTTCCTTTTGCAGCAGGTGGATGACCTCGGTGGCGGGGCTTTCGCGCAGGTCATCTACGTCGGGTTTGTATGCCAGCCCGAGCGCAGCGATCTTTTTCCCTTGCAGCGACCCCAGCGCCTGCCTAGCCTTCGCGACGACGAAATGCGGCTGCCCATCATTGACCTGCCGTGCCTGATAGATGAGCGATGACAGTTCGGGCGCCGTCTCCACAAAAAACCAGGGATCCACGCTAATGCAATGACCGCCGACTCCGGGGCCGGGATTAAGAATGTTAATGCGTGGATGCAGGTTGGCAAGGCGAATGGCTTCCCAGACATCCACGCCGAACTTTTCGGCCAGACGCGCGAATTCGTTCGCGATGGCGATGTTCACGTCACGCGTCGTGTTCTCCATCAACTTGACCATTTCGGCCGTCGTGGAGTCTGTTTCGATGATCTCCCCTTTCACAAAGGTCGCGTAGAGATCATGGCCGGCTTTTGCCGATTCCGGGGTCACGCCACCGACGACGCGTGCATTCTCGATCAACTCGCGCAGGATCTGTCCCGGGAGGACGCGTTCGGGGGAGTAACAGAGATAAAAGTCGGTTCCCGCTTTCAAACCAGATCTCTCGAGGATGGGTTTTACCAGGTCTACAGTTGTGCGCGGAGGCGAGGTTGATTCCAGAACAACAAGATTCCCTTTGCGCAGGCAGGGCAGGATCGCTTCAGCGGCCGCGACCACAGCGCGCATATCAGCAAGTTTATATTTCTTGCCTTCATATTCGCCAACCTGGTCTTCATGAAATGGGGTCGGCACGGCGATCAGAAACGCGTCCGCCTCTTCCGGCTGGGAAGAAACGGTCAGCCTGCCGGACGTCAGCGCGGTCTTGACCACGCTGTGCAAACCCGGTTCATGAATGTGAAGTTTCCCTGCCCGTAGTGTTTCAATCACATGTGGATTGATATCCACGCCGAGGACGTTCAATCCGTGTGTGGCAAATGTGGAGGCTGTGGGAAGTCCGATATATCCCAGCCCGAGGATACAGATCTTTTGAAAGTTCATGGATGCTCCTGCGCCCTACCGCCCGCTTTGCGGGCACCTCCCCCAAATTCGACATTGAGAAATTCGATGCCAACCAAGATTTTGGTGTCGAATTTGGGGGACGCCCAGCCTAAGGACTGGGCGGGGAGGGGCGCGTTGCCTATTATAAGGCCTCCAACCGGTACTGCTTCCACAACCTGGGATGCACGAATATCGTAGATAAAATAGAATCAAAACAGGTTGTCTTGTTGTATAATGAATTGGAGGATTTATGGACTTCCTACTTGACCCCAACATTGCCTATCTCATCCTGCTCGGGGCCGTTCTGCTGGCGACGATGGCACTTGCCAGCCCGGGAACCGGACTGTTCGAAATTGGTGCATTTTTCTGTATTGCACTGGTGGGATATACAATTTATCAACTGGGCTTTAATTGGTGGGCATTGGTGTTGTTGGGACTGGGCACTATCCCCTTTGTATATGCCATACGAAAACCGAAGCGCGAGCTTTTTCTAGCACTTTCCATCCTATTGTTCATTGCCGGATCGGTGTTCATGTTCCCACGCGCCGAGGGGCGCTCGGTTGTCAACCCGCTGGTGGCAATTGTCGGCTCCGGATCAGTAGCAGTTCTTTTATGGTTCGCCGTCCGGAAAGCTGCCGAAGCGTCGAACATGCGTCCCTCTCACGACCTGACAGGGCTGGTCGGCCAAATCGGGGAGGCCCGGACAAAAGTCAGCGATGAGGGCAGCGTGCAGATCAATGGAGAGTTGTGGTCGGCGCGCAGTGAGA
The DNA here is from genome assembly GCA_035716785.1 of Anaerolineales bacterium. Lineage (GTDB taxonomy): Bacteria > Chloroflexota > Anaerolineae > Anaerolineales > Villigracilaceae > Defluviilinea. The sequence continues at coordinate 3,732 of DASTJG010000058.1, read as the reverse complement.
AACCCATTCCCGCGGGCAGTTCGATCCGCGTCCTGCGACGAGAGGGATTCATTTTGATCGTCGAAAAAAACGGCTAAGACCCATTCATCTAAAAAGGAGAGTAACATGGAGATTTTTGGTGGCAGTGTTGCATGTATCATTGGCGTGCTCGCAATCCTGGGCTTTATCTTTATCGCCAATGCCATTCGGATCGTTCCTGAGTACCAACGCCTGGTTGTGTTCCGACTGGGACGCAGCATTGGAGCGAAAGGTCCGGGACTTGTTCTGCTTTTCCCGGTGATCGACCGTGCGGTAAAGGTCGATCTGCGTGAGCAGGTGCGCGAGGTGCCGCATCAAACTTCGATCACCAAAGATAACGCGCCGATCTCGATCGACTTTCTTTGGTATTACAAAGTGCTTGATCCATCCGAATCGGTGCTGCAGGTTGGCAACTTCGAATCAGCCGCGGCTGGTATCGCAGCCACCACGTTGCGCGCCGTCATCGGCGGTATTCCGTTGGACGATGTGCTTTCAGAGCGTGAACACATCAACAATATGTTGCGCACCCGCCTCGATGAAGTTACCGAGCGCTGGGGCGTCAAAGTGACCAACGTGGAAATTCGTGAGATCATCCCGCCGCGCGAGGTCCAGGATGCCATGAACCGCCAGATGTCCGCCGAGCGCATCCGCCGTGCCGTCGTGACCGAATCCACGGGTACGCGCGAAGCCGCGATCAACGTGGCGGAAGGCGAAAAGCAATCGGCCATCCTGAAGGCGGAAGGTCAGAAGCAATCTACAATTCTCCAGGCCGAGGGTGAACGACAATCCCAGCTCTTGAAAGCTGAGGGTTTTGCCCAGGCGCTGGAAGCCATCTTCAATGCGGCCAAGACGGTCGACCAGAAGACGATGACCCTGCAATATTTCGAAACGCTCAAACAAATCGGTTCCAGCCCATCGACCAAGTACATCTTCCCCATGGAGTTCACCAGCATGCTGAGCAACTTCCTCGGAGATAATAAAAAATAGAGCATAAATCGTCAGTAAAAAGTAGAAAGTGGTCAACACCACTTTCTACTTTTTTATCCACAGGACTACTTCGTTTGTTGATACAATCTTGCCGATGGAAATTCAACCTGCAAGTATTCGCGACCTGGGAGCATTGCGGCAGCTCGAACGTGCCTGCTTCGAAAAAGATGCCTGGCCCCTTTTGGATTTGATCGCCGTGTTGACCTGGCCGGATGTGGTCAAATTGAAAGCCGTGGAGGACGGCGAGATGATCGGCTTCGTGGCAGGCGACCCGCGTCCCTCCGAGGGCGCGAACTGGATCGCCACGATCGGCGTGGATCCACGCTATCAGCGCCGCGGGATTGGGCGCGCGCTTCTGCGGGCCTGCGAAGAGAGGACGAAGCTGCCGCGTGTGAAACTGACCGTGCGCATGTCCAATCAGGGTGCGATCACTTTGTATGAACAGGAAGGCTATCGTTCTGTGGATATTTGGAAGAAATATTATAACGATGGGGAAGATGGCCTGGTCATGGAGAAAATACTACGCAAGGTGTAAACTACCTTCATCTTTGAGGTGGGATATAATGCAGGCCAATGACGAATCAAGTCCTCCCGCCACCCGTCTGGGTGGATACACCTAATCTGTTGAAGCAAATGATCGCGGATCTCGCTGGACAGACCCGCATCGCAGTAGACACTGAATCAAACAGCTTACATGCCTATCGTGAACAGGTTTGTCTGATCCAGTTCTCAACTCGCAAGACCGATTACGTGGTTGATCCACTTGTGTTTGATGACTTAAGTTCACTGGGACCGATTTTCAGCAATCCCAAAATCGAAAAGGTCTTTCATGCTGCCGAATACGACCTGATCTGTTTGCGCCGTGATTTTGATTTTGAGTTTGCACACCTGTTCGATACGATGCACGCGGCGCGCGTGCTGGGCTATCAGTTTGTGGGGTTGGATAACCTGCTGGCAGAGAAATTTCAATTCGAATTGGATAAGCGCCATCAAAAAGCAGACTGGGCGGTGCGACCGTTATCTCCGGCGCAGCTGGATTATGCGCGTTTAGATACTCATTTTCTGTTCGATTTGCGCGAGGTGCTCGAAGCTGAGTTGAAGGAGAAAGGCCGCCTGCAGGTCGCGCTTGAGGACTTCGCCCGCGCCTGTCACGTGGATCTGCCTGAGGAAAAAGTTAATGGATCAGCATGGAAGCGTTTCAGCAGTCGTAAGGATATTTCTCCACGCGAACTGACCATTTTGAGTGAGCTTTGCATTTCCCGGGATCAGATCGCTGAGCGGATGAATCGACCCGTGTTCAAGGTCATCTCGGATACGCTCCTGATCGACATCGCGCGCAACCTGCCTGAGAAGGATGTCGATCTGGCAGGACTGGGACTGAGTCTCAAACAGATCCGTTTGTGGGGGAATGAAATTCTCGAGGCGGTCAAGCGCGGGACGGTGGCTCCGCTTGTGGAACGAGAGCAATCCAAACGCCCGAATGACGCGATGCTCAGGCGGCTGCAGAAGCTTAAGAACTGGAGAAAGCGAGTCGCGGAGGAGTTGAGAGTCGAGTCCGATATTATCCTGCCCAAAATGTACTTGAACAGACTGGCAGAACATCCACCCAGGAGTCTCCGCGAATTGGAGATGATTATGCGAGAATCGCCGACGCGGTTCAACAAATATGGCGAACAACTCTATCGCCTGCTAGGAGGTTAGATGCGGATCAATTTTCACGGCGCGGCACAGACGGTTACAGGCAGTCAGCACTTGCTGGAGATCAACGGGCATCGTCTGTTATTGGATTGTGGACTATACCAGGGTCGCCGCAGCGAGACCTACGCGCGGAACTTGAAGTTTTCTTATGACCCGCGCAGTGTGGATGCTGTGATCCTTTCACACGCGCATATCGATCACTCTGGCAACCTGCCCAACCTTGTCCAGGATGGATATGAGGGACCTATTTATGCCGTGCCGGCGACTGTTGATCTGGCGACGATCATGCTGGCCGATTCAGGCCGCATCCAGGAATCGGATGCGGAATTCGTGAACAAAAAACGTCTGGAGCGTGGCGAGCCATTGATCGAACCGCTGTATACCGAAGCCGATGCGGCACGCGCGGCCGCCCTGTTTTGCGGCGTCGATTACGGTCAGCCCTTCGAGCCGGTTCCCGGTGTGACGGCTCGTTTTGTCGAAGCGGGTCATATCCTCGGTTCGGCTGCCATCTCGCTGGAGATCGATGAAAAAGGACGAAAAATACGGTTCTGGTTCTCCGGGGATATCGGCCGCTATAAATTGCCACTGCTGCGTGACCCCATCTTGCCAGAGAATGTTGATTATCTGTTGATGGAGTGTACCTACGGTGACAAACCGCATAATGACCCCAGCCTGGCGTTCAAAGAATTCCGTGCGGTTGTTGAGCGCACGATCGAGCGCGGCGGCAAGGTAATCATTCCTGCCTTTGCCGTGGGACGCACACAGGAATTGGTCTATCACCTCAATATGATGATGTATGCAAACCATGTTCCGCCGGTGCCGGTCTTTGTGGATAGCCCGCTGGCGGTCAATGCCTCCAATGTGTTCACGAGGCACCCGGAATGCTTCGATGCCGAGACGCGCTGGTTCGTCCAGCAGGCGCGCCATCCTGCCCTGGATTTCAAGATGTTGACCTACGTGCAGTCCGTGGAAGAATCAAAAGCCTTGAATCAGCGTAAGGATCCCATGGTCATCATCTCTGCCTCGGGC
>DASTJG010000057.1:0-2433 GCA_035716785.1 Anaerolineales bacterium | reverse complement strand
AAGCCGAAGGATCAAAGCCTTCGCAAGGTTGATTAAAATCCTGATAAAGTTTTAACGAAATTCCAATATGGAACAGGTATCATTGGCGAAATGCATAAGGAGATAAGATGATCCCCAATATCAAAAATGCTCGTATTGAGCCTAGTCGAAATGTGATTCCGATGGTGATTGAGTCTTCCGGTCGCGGTGAGCGAGCCTACGACATTTATTCGTTGCTTCTCAAGGAACGCATTATCTTTCTTGGTACGCCGATCGACGACCAGGTCGCGAACTTGATCGTTGCACAGCTGCTGTTCCTGAATCATGAAGACCCTGAAAGAGAGATCTTCATGTACATTAACTCCCCAGGCGGGATTGTCTATGCGGGCTTCGCGATTTATGACACGATGAAGATGATCTCGAACCCGATCAGCACGGTTGCTGTCGGCGTGACTGCCTCATTCGGAACCGTGCTGTTGACCGCCGGTACGAAGGGCCGCCGCTTTGCCTTACCTCACGCGACCATCCACATGCACCAGCCTTTGGGCGGTGCACAGGGTCAGGCCACCGACATTGAGATCGCGGCGCGGCAGATCCTGCGCCAGAAGGCGATCTTGAACGATATTTTGTCCAAGAGCACCGGACAACCGCTGGAAGTGATCGAACGCGATACAGATCGTGATTTCTATCTGGATGCCAAGGGGGCAGTCGAATATGGTTTGATCGATGAAGTGATGCAGATCCCAGAGAAAGTAGAATAGTCGACCAGATTGCTAGTCGAAGGAATTGCCCGCTGACAAACGTCAGCGGGCTTTGATTCCATTGAGGGGTACGATATAATCGCCCGACGGAGGAGCTATGACGTTTTCCATCGTTGCCTGCGATCTCGAAGAACAAGCCTGGGGTGTAGCAGTTGCATCGAAATTCCCTGCGGTCGGTGCAGTTGTCCCGTGGGCACAGGCGGGAATTGGCGCGGTGGCAACCCAGTCCTTTGCCAACACCTCCTTTGGCCCGCGCGGACTAGCATTGATGGGAACAGGATTGTCTGCCCAAGAAACGCTGGAGCGCTTGTTAGAGGATGACACCGATAAAGAGTTGAGACAGGTTGGATTGGTGGATGGTAAAGGCGGCTCCGCGACTTTTTCCGGGAGTGGCTGTTTTGCCTGGGCAGGTGGCGTTTCGGGAAAAGGTTATGCAATTCAGGGCAATATCCTGGCAAGCGGAAAAGTCGTTCCTGCTATGGAAAAGACATTCCTGAAGACAAAAGGTAACCTGCCGACACGTCTCCATGCAGCTCTGCTGGCCGGTGACCGTGTGGGCGGCGACAAACGCGGCCGTCAATCCGCGGCGATCTATATTGCCAAGCCGAAAGCTGGCTACGGCGGTTACCTGGACCGCTGGCTGGATTATCGCGTGGACGATCATGAAGATCCCGTTCCCAGGCTTGGTGAATTGCTGGAAATGCACGAACTGTATTTTGGCAAAAGCCCGGAGCAGGAGCATGTGGAGATCAAAGGCAGGGTCTTGCAACAAATTGTTGATGTTCTCTCTCAGGAAGGCTATCTGGCGGAGGGAAAAGGGTTCATTCCTTCCTTCAACGAGTTCATCGGCAACGAGAATTTTGAGGAGCGCGCTGATCCAGACGGCAAGTGGATCGATGAACCGGTATTGAAATATTTGCTCAAGAAATTTGAGAAAGGATAGACACACATAGATTTCATTTGTGTCCGTAGTGTTTGAATGATTCCCAGTTACATCAAAGCTTTGATTATTGACATGGATGGCGTCATCTGGAAATCGGATGCGCCAATCGGTGACCTTGCAGCGACATTTCGCCGCGTCCGTGAGCGCGGGCTGAAATTTGTCTTCGCTACAAATAACAGCACAAAAACACCTGATCAATATGTAGCACGCCTGAAGGAGTTTGGCGTCGAGGTGGATCTTTGGCAGGTCGTAACATCGTCACAGGGCGCGGCCCACGCGTTGGCGCAGAAATTCCCGCGCGGCACAAAAGTCTTTATGATCGGTGAAGATGGCATTCAGCTGGCATTGGAAGAAAGAGGTTTCGAAGTCCTTTCTGTGGAAGATGCCCAGCAGGCAGAGGTAGTTGTCATGGGTATTGACCGGGGTATCACCTTTGAAAAAGCCTGTGAAGCAACGTTGCTGGTGCGCAGAGGCATCCCCTTTTATGGGACAAACCCAGATAAAACCTTTCCAACACCGCGCGGCGAGATTCCTGGTGCGGGTGCCTGGCTTTCTGTCATTACAACTGCCACGAACGTCCAGCCGATCATTGCGGGCAAGCCTTTCCCGTTCTTGATGGACCTTTCGCTCGAACGGCTTGGCACGGCAAAGGAAGAAACTCTCGTGATTGGTGACCGGCTGGAAACCGACATTGCCGCGGGACAGGCAGTGGGCTGCCCGACCGCGTTGGTCTTGAGTGGTGTTTCTACA
>DASTJG010000056.1:0-6749 GCA_035716785.1 Anaerolineales bacterium | reverse complement strand
TGCCACTCAGGAATGAGTCATTGTGTGCTGGGCACAAATCGGGAGGACGTCCGCAAAGCGCCGCCGTGTACGTCGTGTATTTATCAGTCGAAAACATTGTATGCAGGTATACAGGTACACAAGTATGCAGGGAAACAAGTAAACCCATCACCTGACACTTCTCACACCCAGGTTACCTGGTTTAACTTTGACCGCGATCCACAACTTGCCGCGGCGGTTGAGAAACTTTCTCTGCAAAACCTCATGATCTTCGAATGGCAGGGACTTCCGCTCGGTGCTCTCTGTCTTCCGGGACTGCGCTGGATCCTGCGCATCCATCATCTGAACGACGATGAATCAACTCGCTATCTGTTGCGGGAATATATTTTGTCGGCCTGGAATGTGGCCCAAAAGTTTGCAGACGTTCTCGATCAGACTCGGCCGCGGGCTGTCGTTGTGTTCAACGGGCAGTTCTACCCCGAAGCGACCGCGCGTTATATCGCGCAGCAACGTGGCATCCGCGTGATCACCCACGAGGTGGGACTGCAACCCGCCACCGCCTTCTTTACCGAGGGCGAGGCGACGGCTTACCCGATCCACATCCCGGATGAGTTCGAACTGAGCGACGAACAAAACGCGCAGCTCGATGCCTATCTTGCCAAACGTTTCCAGGGTGACTTTACCATGGCAGGGATCAAGTTCTGGGCAGACATGAAAGGGTTGGATAAGGCGTTCCTGCAAAAGGCAGCGCAGTTCAAGCAGATCGTGCCGATCTTTACCAATGTCATTTTCGATACCAGCCAGCCGCACGCCAACACGGTTTTTGAAGATATGTTCGATTGGCTGGATGTGACCCTGGAAATCATCCGCGCCCACCCGGAGACGCTGTTCATCATCCGCGCTCACCCCGACGAGCTGCGCGTGCGCAAGTCCAGTCGTGAGACGGTCGCGGCCTGGGTCGAAGCCACCGGCGCGGACAAAGAGCCGAACGTGGTTTTTGTTGCCCCCAAGGAGACGTTGAGCTCGTATGAACTGATCCAGAAGTCGAAGTTCGTGATGGTCTATAACTCGACGATCGGGCTGGAAGCGTCGATCATGGGCGCGGCGGTGCTGTGTGCGGGCAAGGCGCGCTTCACCCAATATCCGACGGTATTCTTCCCGCAGACGATTGAGGACCTCAGAAGAAAGATGGAAGAGTTCCTCAAGGTAGAGAAGATCGATGTCCCGCCCGAATTCAAACGCAATGCGCGCCGGTTCCTGTATTACCAATTGTTCCGCACATCCCTGCCCTTCGGAGATTTTCTCGAGCCTTCCGTCCGCACGACGCAGACAAGGTTGAAATCGTTTGAATTGGCGAAGTTGTCGCCTGAGAATTCAAAGGCAATCGAGGCGATCTTTGATGGTTTGCTGAATGATGGTGATTTTTTGTTGAAAGAGTAGTGCTTCACCACACACCGCCTGATTTGCTTAGCAAATCATGGTTCGGTGCCGGGGAAGGGCACGAAGGGACACAAAGGTTTAATATGTGCAAAGGGAACTTCAATCAAAAAGAAAAGCCGCCGCTGACGCGAAAGCGGGCGGCGGCTCTTTATCTTTACCAGAACATTACCTTCCCAGAATTGTGTCAATTTCCTTCATCTGCTCAGGTGTCAATGGGCCAAACTCCATAGCTTTGACGTTTTCCTCCATCTGGGCAACTGTCTTGAAGCCGGGGATCGGGATCGTCTTCTGGCTGCGTGCCCAGATCCAGGCTAGCGCGCCCTGTGCCAGGGTGCGGCCATTACTGGTCAGCACTTCGCGAATGGAGGCCAGTTTGTCGAGCCAATCCTGAGAAGGCTTGCCATTTTTGAAGCCGGGATGCCACTGGGCGTGATGGCGCACATCGTCGCTGGCAAAGCTGCTATCGGGGGAAAACTTGCCGGTCAGCAGGCCCATGCCCAGCGGGCCACGGTTGAGGCTTGCCAGGTTAAGTTCATCACATAGTGCCAAAAGTTCCAGATTGCCGTCCAGGACGCTCAGCCCCTGCTGGACAACACCACAATTTGGAGAGGTGGAAAATGCCTTGACTGCATCCAGCCGGTCGGTGCTCCAGCCATAGGTACGGATCTTGCCTTCCTTCACCAGGTCTTCCAGAATATCGCGGGCTTCCAGGGCGCGTTCGATGGCCAAGCCCCAGACGTGCAACTGATACACATCGATGTAATCGGTGTCAAGACGTCTGAGACTGTCTTCCAGGCTGGCGCGCAGGCGACTAGCGACATTGCTCTCTTCTTCCTTCTCATCATAGTGAGTCACCTCTCTGGCGGCTTCATCCACGTGGTAGCCGAACTTGGTGGCAATGGTCACTTTATCGCGGCGGCCTTTGAATGCCTGGCCAAGAAGTCGCTCGCTGTGCCCCGCGCCATAATTGGCGGCGGTGTCGAAGAGATTGACGCCCAGCTCGAGCGCAGAGTGGATAGCCCGCAGCGACTCGGCGTCATCGACCTGGCTCCAGCCTGCAGGCCCTCCATCTAAGGTCCAGGGGCCGCCGATCGCCCAGCAGCCCAATCCCATCATGCTAACTTGCAGGCCAGATCGTCCCAACGTTCGTTGGAATGCTGTCTTTGTAGTCATTTGTTATTCCTTTCAGATGAGCGCCTTTGGCGCCATGGCGCTCTGCGCCACTTTTTCCAGTTCTTTTTCTGTCACGATTTTTTGATAGATCTCGATCTTGTAATAGATCAGTTTTAAGTGTTCATTCAATTCGTCCATGTGCGCTTCCACTTTATCTCGCAGCGCCTTCAGCATCTCCACGCGTTCGGCGAGGGTTTCATCCCCGCGCCGCTGAAGTTCTGCATACCTTTGCATATCCTTGATGGACATGCCTGTAGCGCGCAGCTTGGTGAGGAACTCGATCCAGCCCACATCGTCTGCGGTGTAGCGGCGATGTGTGTTCTGTTCGCGGTCGATGGGGTGGATGAGACCGACGCGCTCGTAGTAGCGCAGGGTGTGTGCACTCAGCCCTGTCGCCTGAGCAACGTCTTGAATGGTGAGTCTATCTTTTTGGATATCCATGGGCGTAGTTTACATCTTAGAGTGTGCTTTAAGTCAAGGTTTTTAAGGCTTGCCGGTCAGCCATATTTTTCGCAAACCGGTGGCACAGCCGTATTGCAGAACGAGATCCTCCTCCAGTGGCACTCCGTTTTCATAGAAACCTTCCAGACCGGGGCCGGGTTGGGGAGTGTAAAGAAATCGAAGTCCCTGGCCGGTTGTTGTGTTCGTGCTGGAAATTGTAAGAATATATCGCTTTCCTGCCGAATGCCAGTCCGGCTCAAAACTTAATGGATACCAATCCTCCCTGGAGATTTGCGCATTTGCGATGGATGTATCCAACAGGGTTTGATCGTTTGCCGGATCCTGCAAAACAAAGCGAGTATTCCCCTGATCTGTCGATGCCGAGGGCAGGACCAGGATGCGAAGTTCGGCCAACCCGTCACACTGTACGTGCATTTCCCGGACGAGTGATATCTCACTTGAGACTGGTTGCGAGGCATGCGTCTCGCTGGAGAAATCTCTGAAAAGGGGCCGGTAACATAACCCCGTTTGATAAAACGTCGAGCCGCAGGGGACATGAAAAGAAAGGAAGATTCCCAGAACATTCAGGAATAAAGCAGCGCTCAGGAAGATCACGGTCCACTTTGGCGACGATACGACTGCTTTTTTTATCCATGCCAGGCCCGCCAGGGGCAGGAACAATAACAGGAACAGGGGAATCAAGTAACGTCCCTGTATGCCAAAAATTTGGTCTGAGCCAACGGGTGTAAACGTCGTATACATGGCTCCGGCGGTAGCAAAATAGCCTATCACAAAGACCAAAAGAAGAGCGATACTAGATTTTCTGTCAAGCTGCAGATGGGTTGAATCCATTACTACTACAAAACCCAGACCTAACAGGAAGAGGAACGAAACGATCTGAGGCGGAGTCCAGTAATAGTAGCCATATCCGTTGATCCATCCCTGGAGGTATGTCCATCCATTTGCGATCAAGTCCTGGATGACGACTAGCGGGAAGGTAAACGGCCGACTCACGACATAACGCAATTGAGCAACAGGATTGGCATCGTTTGCCATGAGCGGATCAGAGTGCCCAGACGCAATGATGTACCAGCCCACGGTCTCAACGAGAAAGAGAATCGCTGTTGCTATCAACAGGAGCATATACATTCCCTTTTTGCTGAATCGCGCTGGCGGAAGAAGTAGAAACGGGAGAATGATCAGCGGAATAAGATTAAGTTTTGCAAGAAACAGCAGGAAGATAAGAAGGACAAGGGTTCCAAATTCCTTCCAGCCAATTTCCTTGAATTCCATTGCGTTCAAACATCCGGCGATGAACAAGAATCCTATACCGTTGGAGATGGCATCCGGGCTGATGGTTGTCGCCTGGAACAGAGCCATGGGAGTCATTGCCAGAACGAGGAGAATCCATTTCCCGAAAGGGATCGCACGAATGGCTAACCAGACCAGAAGCAAATAACTTAACAAACTGGCGAACCGGCACGCGTAAAAAACAGACAGTGCAGGCAGGTCTGCGCGGCGGCCCAGAATGTGCATGGCGAGCGCTTGAGGGAATAGCAGAGGAGGCGAATACACGGATTTGGTATCTAACTCCCGGCGTACAAACCCATACTGATCAAGGGATGCTCGCGCATACCTTTGCCAGAATTCCGACCTCAGGATGCCTGTGCTGCCCTGCTGTCGATAAGCGAAATCCCGGAACAGGGTTGGATATTTCATTTCCTGTGCGGACATTTGCCCCGGAATGAAGGAGAACGCGGACATCTCCCACACGCGGACAAGATGATCTTCCTCATCATACCCTGCACCCGGTGGGATCAGAACGATCATGGGAATGCCGAACAGCAACAGAAGAAGGATGAACGTGATCTCGGCCTTCGAAATATGTATGTTTTTCACCTTGTCTTTTAGTGATGAGCGCATTGATCAGTCCTTGTTTTTTATTGCTGGAACAAAAACAATGGCAAGTATATAGCATCCGTGGATGATTTTTGAGGTGAATTGGAATATGCCTTAATGGCAAGTAAGCACTTTGCAGGACGATGATCGGCCCTGTTCCGCATACTGTATAATTTGTCCAGATTCAGGAGAACATCATGCGCGCAAAATTTCCGTGGGTAAAATTCTTCTTGGGGTTTGGGCTGTATCTTTTCTTTCATCAGATACATGATCTCCTGCCGGGCACCATCATCGGGACGATCTTCGGTGAAAGTATCTCATCCGTTTATGCTCACATGAAGATGCTGTTCTATGCCTATCTCGTTTTGAGCATGATTGATTACTTCCGGTTTCGCAAGAGTGGTTTGCCTGGGTCGTTCTTTTCTGCGCGTATGTTAATCCTCGCCGCGGTGCCATGGATGATGATCGCCATTTACTATTCGGTGGAAGCGATGGGGATCACGTTGCCGCGCGCCGTCGACTTGACGTGGGCGATACTCATGACCGGGTTTGGGCTTTATCTTTCGATCCGGCTCGAGGAGCCTCTCGAAAGCATGGAATTGCGCCCGGCATTGAGGAGTTTGATCTTGATCGCCTTCCTGGGCGCGCTCATCACGTATGTTGGATTTTCCTTTCACGTGCCAGATAACTTCTTCATCGCCTTGGATTAGCAATAGAGCTTGTGTCAAAATCAGGATGGATTGCCTCCGTCCTGATTTTTGTTTTGTACCAATCAGCGCAAAGTTACATAACTGTAATGTTCAAATTCCGGAGTTTTCCGTCATGTCTCTTGGTATCAGAGCCTGTAGCTCATTCATTCAAACAATGGAGACGAAAAACAATGAAGAAATCTATGTCCTTTATTATGATAGCAGTTATTCTTGTCTGTACATTGTGGCTGAGTGTCAATAGCGCCTCGGCCGGAGGGACGATCATCTATACAGGGGCGCGTTATGTATGGGGGAAAGGGATAGCGTTCTCCTTTGATGCATCCGGTTACAGAAACCGCGATCTCAAAAATGCAAGCCTCACCATTGGCTCGAAATCTTTTGACGTGCATTGCAGGGTCAACAAGGAAAAAACCAGGATCGTCTGCGTGGCGGCTGGCGGGCTGACACAGTATGTGGGCAAGACAGGCATTCTCTACGTGGCAGGGTATGCCTTCTATGTTACCATCCCGGATAAGCCAGCGTTGCAGGTTGGAAGTGGGTCTGGACGCCTCTCTTGTCCTGAAGGAATGGAACCCGGCGCGGATGTACAATTTACTCTTGAGGGAGAAGGTACGTGGACTAGCTTTATTGGCGGGTCTACGCTCTCTGAAGTGCGACAAAATGCTGAAAATACCGAGGTGGTTAAAGTCGGTGGTTCAATTGATTCTATAGGTGACCTGTATTGCAACGAGGTACCTCGCTAAGAACAATATGCTTGAATTGCAGAGAGACTGTCATCATGCATCATGGTGACAGTCTCTTTCTTTTATTCCGTGATCGGCAGATACAGGTCGAGTGTGAAGGGTTGCCCGTCGACAATCTCCTCCAGTGGGCCGATATGCTCCTCCAGCCACTGGTGGCGCCCATGGCGATACCTGCTGTTCTCCATCCACTTGACCAGCTTTTGCCAGGTGCCAGGGATGTCGCTCCCTGGGTCCTTCACCTCCAGGCGAGTGACTGCGTAGGATCCGCCGGGAAATTCGATGATGCGCGCCTCACCATCCGCCTGCACCGACTTATCCACGGTGATCCAGACATCGTAGCCGTAGTTCGGTGAACCGGGCGAAG
>DASTJG010000055.1:0-4319 GCA_035716785.1 Anaerolineales bacterium | reverse complement strand
AAATATTCCCCGACCGATGGATGTGGCCGGAGAGGAATTGCTTTAATATAAATGTATCGAAATCTCCAAATCTTATCCAGCATCTACAAAGGACTGCCACCATGACATCCTACTCCTACGGACAACGCGTCTTGCTTCTGGAATTTCTGTACAGAAAGCCGGGTGTAACCCTGCCAGACGTACTTGAAACCCCGGAGAATCTTGAGTGCCTGATACGCGATGTTTTCGACGATCTTCAACGCTCGAAGATCGAACTGTGCGACCAGGTAACCAGCCTGGAAGCGCGCAACAAGGAACTGGAAGAATACGCCCACATGGTTGCCCACGACCTGAAGGAACCATTGACCGTCCTGATTATGAACGCAGACCTGATCAAAGACAACCCTGATCTACCCAGGGAGGCATTGAAGGAAGACCTGCTGCAGATTCAGTCCACCGCATACGAAATGAAAGACATCATCAACAGCTTGTTGCTCTTCGCCGAAGTGAGCAAGGCGGTAGCGCCGCGCGGAGTTGTGCACATGGCCCGGGTTGTGGCGAACGTCCAGGCTCGGTTGAGTTACATGATCAGGGAACAGCAGGCTCAGGTCGTCCTCCCGCAGGTCTGGCCGGACGCCATCGGCTACGGACCCTGGATCGAAGAGGTATGGGCCAACTTACTTAGCAACGCCCTCAAGTACGGAGGACGTCCGCCGCGTGTGGAACTGGGCGCCGCAGCCAGGTCTGATGGTATGCTCCGCTTTTGGACACGGGACAACGGCCCGGGTATCCCAACTGAAGCCCGTACATGTCTGTTTACACGAGGCAACCCGCTCAGCCGTCTCAGTGATCCCGGACACGGATTGGGCTTGCCAATCGTGAACAATATCGTCGAGAAACTGGGTGGTGAGGTGGGTGTCGAGAGCGAAGTCGGCCAGGGTAGTCTCTTTTTCTTTACCCTGCCGGCCGCGGCATCGTACCCCGAATGAGACCTGCTCGCACTGCTGTCGCGTCCCATATCAGCAATAGGCGGTAATCCCGGCCCTACGTAATTGCATAGTCCCCTAATTCGTCTCCCCCAAGTGGCGGAGGCAAATCCTCCCCGGTCGATGGATGTCGCCGGGGAGGATTTGCCGTATGCTGATTTTAGAGCAAATCGCTCAAAAGGAGAAATCTTATGTTGTGGACTATCATTGTAATTCTAGTAATCCTGTGGCTGCTCGGCTTTTTGGGTGGGAACATAAGTCCAAGCTTCCCGAAAACAGGCAATTGGATTCACACTCTGCTCGTTATTGCCCTCATCCTCATCGTTCTGAACGTGATGGGGATCATTTAAATCCGCTGGCGACGCTTGTAGATCCCTATTGGCTTGTACTGCGCTTCTGATGGAATCTCCCCCAAGTGGCGGAGAAAAACACTCCCCGGCTGATGGATGCTGCTGGGGAGTGTTTCTTGTATTATGAGTTCAGGCAAAATGTATATCTATTGGTCTATAGAAGTATGTGGTTTCGCGCAATTACGAAATAGTGAGGAAGAAGTCGATGACTACAATGCTCAACGTTTCGCCCAGCAAATTGCTAAATCCGGCTACCGATGAATTGCAACTGATAAGCCTTTCACAGCAGGGAGATGCCGAGGCATTTGCAAGTTTGTATGCTTTTTACGTAGAGCGCATTACTCGCTACATCTATTTTCGCGTCACTGATCACGAGCTGGCTGAAGATATTACCTCCCGCATTTTCCTCAAGATGCTGGAGAAACTGGACACGTATCAAGTTGGGCGATCACCGGTCATTGCATGGCTCTACCGTATGGCTCATAATGCTGTCATTGATCACTATCGTATGAAGAGAACTTTTATCTCACTCGATGATGTTCATCAGGCAGAAGTCAGACAGGAAGATGGAATTGAAGAGAAACTGGACCTGCAAATCAAGTCACAGCAACTTCGGGCGGCCATACAAGTGTTGACAGAAGAGCAACAAAGTGTGTTGATCTTAAAATTTATTGATGGACTCAGTACACTGGAAATCGCCCGGCAGCTTGGAAAGCGGCAGGGTGCTGTGCGCAGTTTGCAAATGCGCGCACTTCAAAGATTGGCCAGATGTCCAGCCCTGCAGAGAGAGCAATTTTATGGTCAGTGATCTGATTTTCATCAGCATTCAATCCTCTATCTGTTACTTCTGCGTTGCAACCATCACGTGTACAGGGGCCGGAAAACCAGCGCAACGAATGATGATTATGTGCATCAGACCCTCCTATCGAGCGACACTCGCGCAGCGTAGAGGAAAGAAAAGAATCCAATGCGACAGATCAATGGCGAGGCAGCCCGTGAGATAGGCTATGCATTCGAAGCATAAGGAGAACAAACATGAAAGGCAATGACAAAATTAATCGCGGTGGAGAACGTAATTATGGCACTGACACCCTCCTCTGAGCCGAGCCAACTGCCGCCAGTTCAAGTCGAAGACTCTATCATCAGTGCCAAACAATTAACGAAAAAGTTTGGGGATGAGACCGCAGTAGAGGATGTCTCCTTTGAAGTGCCCCGCGCTTCCATCTTCGGTTTTATTGGACCCAGTGGATCGGGAAAAACCACTACGGTCCGCTTATTAACTGGTGTCTACACACCTACGGATGGCGAAGTGATTGTGCTCGATCACAAGCCGTCCGAGTTCAGCCAGAATGAGCGAGCGCAACTTGGCTATATGCCACAGCTCTTCGTGCTCTACCCCAACCTGACCGTATGGGAAAACCTTAACTTTGCTGCTTCCCTATATGGCATGGGTTTGTTCCGGGGAAAACGCCTGAAGGCGGCCTTGGGATTTGTAGAACTGTACGAACATCGTTCGAAGCTGGCTCGCAATATTTCGGGAGGTATGCTGCGACGTCTCAGCCTGGCGTCTACTCTGGTTCATGACCCGCAACTGCTCTTTCTGGACGAGCCCACGGCTGGGATTGATCCCGTCTTGAGACGGAAGTTTTGGGATCATTTCAGGGAGCTTAAAAAGCAGGGACGCACGATATTTGTTACCACCCAATACGTCAGTGAAGCAGATAACTGTGACCTGGTGGGTGTACAGAACAATGGCAAGTTGCTTCTGGTGGATACCCCTCAAGGGATAAGGCATCACGCCTATGGTGGCGATATGGTCGATTTTCGCACTGCACAGCCATTCGATTTCCAAGCCGAGGCTATGCTGCGCTCGCTGCCCTTTGTGCGGGCCAAAACCGTCCGCACAGGTTCCGACAGTATGCGCATCATTGTAGACGAGTCCAGCACGGCTACACCCGAGCTAATGGGATGGGCGCAGCAGCAAAATATCCAGGTCAAGAGCGTGGAGGAGTATACGCCATCCTTTGAAGATGTCTTTGTAGAGCTTGTGCGGCCGGAGGTGGACCATGAGTAACTTTTTCCGCGGCATCATACGGGCTTCCTCCTTCTTTCGGAAGGAAATTTTTGAGATTTTGCGCCAGCCCCGACTCGTTGTCACTCTGGTACTGGGTCCGTTCTTGATCCTGTTCATCTTTGGAATTGGCTATCAGGACCAGCCGCGTAGCTTCCGCACGCTGTTCGTAGCGCAATCCAACAGCGCCATCTCCAAGCAGGATATCCAACAGTACGGGAAATCTGTGGACTTGCTGATCATCTATGCCGGGGTCACTGACAACCAGAACGAGGCTCTCGACCAGCTGCACCGTGGAGAAGTCGATCTGGTCATCGTTGTACCCGGAGATGCCGTTGGCACCATCAAGAACAACCAGCAGGCCGTTTTCACCCTGTATCATCAGCAGATCGATCCTGCACAGGTGAGCTACGTCAAATACCTGGGGTGGCTCTATGTGGGCGCGGTAAATCAGCAGGTCTTGCGCTCCTTTGCCTTGCAGGGACAGGAGGAGGCAGTCAACTGGCAGACCAGCTTGCAGGAAGCCCATCAAAATGTGTCTGCCATGCGCCAGGCCATACAGAGTGGCGATGAAGCGCTCGCTCAGCAAAAACAGCAGGAGTTAGCTGGCAACGTGGATGCTCTTTCCCTGGCGGTTGGCACCAGCCTGGGCTTGCTCGACAGTCTGCAACAAACAAAGGACACGAACGGTGGAAACACCGACCCAGTGCAGAGTACACTCACTGACCTGCGCCAAAACACCAACCAGCTTGGCAACAGCACAGACAATAAGGATGAGCGGCTGACGCGCCTTGATAAGATAGATAAAGAGATCACCGACCTCGACGGCAAGCTGGCTGAGTTCCAGAGCATTGACCCTTCCATCATCGTCAGTCCTTTCCGCAACGAGACGAAAAGCGTAGCAACCGCCCAGCCTTCTATTTCGGATTTCTT
>DASTJG010000054.1:0-12418 GCA_035716785.1 Anaerolineales bacterium | reverse complement strand
GCCCGCGCACGGACTCGATGCAGTCGGCTTCGGGTGCCGCCTGGCGGAGCTTGGCGCGCAGACGTTTGACAGCGCTGTCTACAGCGCGCGTATCTCCAACGTAATCATAGCCCCAGGCCTGTTCCAGCAAACGTTCACGCGTCAGCACGCGCCCCGAGTTGATTAGCAGCCGATGGAGCAGGTCGAACTCCAAGCGGGTCAGCTCGACGGATGCACCCGCGACAGTGACCGCGCGGCGTTCTAGGTCCATGAGCAGACCACCGGCTCCGCGCAGGAGCGTGGACGGTTCCTTTTCGGTCCCATCGCTCTGAGCGCGGCGCAGTACGGCTTTGATGCGCGCCATTAGCTCGCGCACACTGAACGGCTTGGTGACGTAATCGTCCGCGCCGATCTCGAGCCCGACGACGCGGTCCACCTCCTCGCCGCGGGCCGTGATCATGATGATCGGCACGCCGCTCGATTTGCGCAGCTCGCGGCAAACGTCCAGCCCATCCACTTCGGGGATCATCAGGTCGAGCAGGATGAGGTCGGGCCTGGATTCTCCTGCGAGTCGGAGCGCGGTGCGTCCATCCGCGGCGGTCAGCACATCATAATGTGCCTTGCGGAGGTTGTATGCCAGCAGGTCCGTGACCGCGGGTTCGTCGTCGACAACGAGGATGCGCTGTGTCATCGCTCAAAGCATATCATGGTTTTGTGGCAGGAGTGTGTCAAGACCCTCCGCCGCTAAAGCGGCACCTCCCCCATTTTCTTCGAAAATGGGGGAGGAAAGCGGGGATCACATCAACAGTGATGCCACCGACCAATGGATCGCAGATGCTCAATGGTTGACTATCCCATTCTCCCACTCCCTCAGGTTCTTCTCTGCTGACGCCTTGTCCAGCGGCTTCGATAGCAAAAAACCCTGGCCAAAGTTGCATAGCAGGCTTTTTAATTCATCCAGTTGCTCGCTCGTTTCGATCCCTTCGGCGGTCGCTTCCATTTCCAGTTCGCGTGTCATGGACACGATGGCTCGGATCAATTCGGTGCCTTTGCGACCCTTGCCCATCCCGTCGATAAAGGATTTGTCGATCTTCACGGCACTGATCGGGAAATGTTGCAGGTAGCCAAGGCTGGAGTATCCGCTCCCGAAATCATCGATTTGCAGTTGGACCCCCAGATCTCGTAACCTTGTAAAAACGTCGTTCGCGGCTGAATAATTACTGATCAAAACACCTTCGGTGATTTCGAGCTTTAGAAACTCCGGTTTTAATTTGTTCCTTTGGAGCGCCTCGACAAGCTCGGCGACGAAATGGGGCTGCGCAAACTGCCTGCCCGAAACATTCACATTGACGCTTACATGCTGGAAGTACGGATATTTCTCATGCCATTCCGTTAATTGCGCACAGGCCTCATTCAGAACCCAGTTCTCAATGGACAGAATCAATCCGGATGCTTCTGCAATCGGGAGAAATTCATTAGGGAGCAAGACCCCGCGTTTTGGGTGATGCCAGCGTATCAATGCTTCAAAACTGACCAGCGCATTGGTCTTCAAGGATATGATGGGCTGGTAATAAAGCTGGAACTCCTGGTTTTCCAGCGCGGCGCGTAGCTGCTGTTCGGTTTCCAGGCGGGAGAACGCCTGAGAACGCATCTTGACATCGAAAATCTCAAAGTGTGCCTTGCCCGACGCTTTTGCATGGTACATGGCAATGTCTGCATCGCGCAGGATGTCTTCCGGCAGATCATATCCCATGATATTCATCATAAGTCCCATACTGGCAGTGACATACAATTCATGCCCATCCAGTTTTAAGGGTCGCTTGATGGCTTCCAGAAGCTTCGCGGCGACGAGTGGAGCAGAATTTTTGTTGCCTGTGATCTCCAGCAGGATTGCAAATTCGTCCCCACCAAACCTGGCTACCGTATCGCTGGAGCGCAGACAATCTCTCATCCTTTTTCCAATAGAAATAAGCAATTGATCTCCGGTCAGGTGCCCCAGGCTGTCATTGATCACTTTAAATTGGTCCAGGTCGATGAAAAGAACGGAAAATATAGCTCCTGTTCGGCGCTTGCAGGATTGAATTGCCTGTCCAAGGCGATCCAGGAACAAAACCCGGTTTGGGAGTCCGGTCATGGCATCATGGAGCGAGTCATGGATCAATAATTTCTCCATCTCTTTTCGCTCCCCGATTTCACTCTGAAGTTCCCGATTCGTCTTCTCCAGCTTGGTGGATTGGATTTGTAACTTCTCCATGGCCTGCTGCAGTTGGGTATTCAGCTTGGCATTCTCGAATAGCATGATGATTTGCCTGAGAAGCACCAGGCATATGATCAAACCAACACCAAGCGACAACAAGAAAAAGTTCATGGGCAGGTGAATGAGACGGCTCTGGATCAACAGAAGGTATGCAGCAATGAGCCAAAAATAGGAAAAATAGGGCGCAATTCTTCTCAGACCATCTATTAAAACTTCAAGCCAGCGGTGGAGCCTTTGAGGATTTTGTAATGACTGGATCGCTCTAATTTGGGACACGCCTGCCAAACCAGCCAATAAGATAGCTGCTCTCCAGCCAATATCGAGAATACCTCCACTTACAAATGCATCCATCAGAGCCTGATAAGTGTAAATGCAGTCCGAGATAATGGTCACTGCAATGCTTCCGGCCAGTAAAAAGGCGGTTATTGAATCACGTGGGTCTGAACGGTTGTAAATCAGCTGGAGTAGAACCCAAAGCAGTACCAGGTCGAAAACTGGATACGCGAGGAGGATTGCCAACTCCAGCCATGGCAAATCCACATTGGATGCAACCAGGGGCCCGAGCAGAAAATTCCAGAATCCGAGAATGGCCGCAATCATCACGATGCTCACGTCCAGTACTTTGTTGACTTGTTCTCCCCGGGTGACAGATCTATCGGGCAACAGAAGTACACCAATCAACAAAAGTGGATAGTATGCCAAATAGAATACATCTGCTATGGACGGAAAAGGCTCTTTCAGCAATACTACTTCAAGGATCGCCCAGGACATGTCCCCCAGTGTATAGGCAAATGTGGACAGGGCGATCATCCCCCAGGCAACTGCAAGGCGCTTCGAGTGGCTGGCAGACTGTTTTGCAGCAATGAGGAGAACCCCGGTTGCCAGGAAGTCAACCACCAGTGAAATAATATCCGAGTAAACTAATTTCTGTTGCACACTCTGATCGGTTAAAAGAAAAAAGACGGCAAAATCAATTCCCAGGAGTATGACCGTGAATAGAGCAGCCAGAGAAAGAAGTGTGGTAGAGCGGACTCGAACAGCCTCGCGCATGGGATTACCTTGTTGATTCCTTGTAGAGCACGAAGTGAGCAATCCTTTTATCTTATAATGATAGTGCAAGAACCTTGTATAGAGAGGAGTAAATTCTTTCAGATTTATTAAGTGGAGTCCACAGCAGTGTTGCCAGCCAGCAATCTGGATATACCCACAGGGTCTCCCAGGGTTTTGCAGGCATATATGCCACATGATAAAATGCCGCCGAGGAGAGAGATATGTCAAAAAAGAAATATTCGATCAACTGGGAAAATGATGAACCGGTCTCTTTTGAGGTGGATGGTATTCGCTATGAAAGTCTCGACCAGGTTCCGGACGAGGCCGATCGGGAAAAGCTCACCGCCATGATGGATGGCTCGCTGGAGCGGGAATTCGAGAAAGAGTTCGAAAACTTCAACAAGGAATTTGATAAGGAGTTCGAAACCCATAAGAAGGACTCCGCAAAGGCGGAGAAGCTCCTTCTGGGGATCTTCACGGGCGTGGCTGCGCTCATGTTGTTGATCGCAGGGATTTCATCACTCAGCGCAGTCTCCAAGATCAACAAGGAGGAAAGCGCGCCTGGTCGCGTGGTGGACATGACTGTACGGCGCGAGTATGTCGACGAGCAGGATCGCGTTGTGAACGAGTATTATTATCCTGTCGTTGAGTTTACCGCCAGCGATGGGCGCCTGCGTTCCGTGCAGATGTCCGAAGGCAGCTGGCCGCCGTCCCACGAGGTGGGGGAGGCAGTGACGGTGCGATATGATCCGGAGCATCCGCTGGAGGCGCGGATCGAATCCGATGGCGGTAATCTCTTGATGTGGATCCTGCCTGGCATCACCGGACTTTTAGGGATCGGCTTCCTCGGCGCGGTCCTGATTGTTCGCACTGTGATGTCGCCAAAAGAAACCAATGAACTGGCATAAAACAACACTCGAAATCTCCACCCACGGCAAGGGGTTGCACGACGTTACGGATCGCGTGCGTGCTCAGTTGCGGGGTTGGGGTGTGCAGGAGGGCATGTGCTTTCTCTTCCTGCCGCATACCAGCGCCTCTCTGATCCTCAGCGAAAACTGGGACCCGACCGCCCGCGCCGACCTGGAAACCTTTATGGAACGCCTCGTCCCCGAACGGGATAGCTGGTACACCCACGATCTGGAAGGCCCCGACGATGCCACCTCCCACATCCGCTCCATGCTGACGGACACGAGCCTGAATATTCCCGTGGATGACGGGAACCTGTCTCTCGGGACCTGGCAGGGCATCTACATCTTCGAGCATCGCGCCCACCCGCATCGCCGCGAGGTGTTGATGCGGGTGCTGAGTGTGACCTAAACAAAAAGAGTCGGGCAAAGATTTACCCGACTCCCAGCAATCTGAACTATTCAACTACTGAACAGAACATTAAGGTGTCGGCCAGTAGACGAAATCAGGGCCAACCCAGTCCGCCAGCACGCTCAAATCAGAGGGTTGCAGAATGCTCATGTGATATTGCTCTGCATACTTCGATTCGGGGGAAACATAGGTTGAAGCCAGCAGGAACCGGCCACTCATCAGCAGCACAGGGGTTGCATAGAATGCTTCTTTACGCTCGATCAGTTTCCGGCTGGATGTATCGAATATTTCCGTCCAGGGCAGGGTGATTTCATCGCCCCAGTGGCGCAGGTAGAGAAAGCGTCCATCGGGTGAGAGAGATAGCTCGGTGGCATCGGTTTCCATGCGCTCCACGCGGCTGCCGTCACTCGTTTGGAGGATCTCCAGCCCAAGCGGGGTCTGCCCCACTTGCCAAACCCCCTCCTGGTCTTTGTACGAAGCGTAGCTTACACCCGTCACATACAGGAACTGCCCGTCCGGCGAGATGACAGTCTGTTTCATTGTGCCATCTGCAATTTTGGCGTGCGCGACACCAGCGTCGAGCGAGAGCAGTTGTTCGAACCAGCTGAGCTTGGGCTGGATGTTGACCGTTTTAACCTTTTGAGTTCTGAAGTCCACCGTGGTTAATTGCTCCGAATCCGCATGAACGATGTATAGGGTGTCGCGGTCGGGAGCAAACGTCAGAGCGGGGGTGAAGTACGAAGCATTCCCTGGCTCATAAAGTTCCGGCTGTGTGATCGTTTCGTCCTTCGGGAACATTCCGTCCCGCACTCCTTCCAGTTCTGCTGACCAGAGTGTGTTCAACTTCTGTGCGTCGAGCAGGAACACCTGCGGCGGATCGGGGCTCAGACCGTTCGTGAAATTGACCGATGGCTTATAGAGCATGAGCGTCTCACTGCTCTGAGTAAACTTCAAGCGTGAAATGAAAGTATCGCTTTCCTCCTGTGCCATGATAACGCCTTGTGCAATGTTGACCATGGTCAGCTTGTGGTGATAATCCCCATGCGCGATGGCCAGCTGTTGCCCGTTGGGGCTGAAGGCCATGCCGCTGACCCAGCCTCTCAGCTCGAGTGCGAGGCGGCGGACCTTCCACGTCGGAAGATCGATGAGCAATAGGTCGCCGTTGTAAGTATTTTCATCGGGGAAACTTACGATAGCGACTGTCTGCCTGTCAGGTGAGAAAACAGGTAAGGAACTGTAGCCGAGCGCAATGGGCTCATACCCTGAGAGGGCGGTCCCGCTGGCAGGGTCAAGAGGAAAGAGCACGTTGCCCTTCGGACCGTCTCTCCACGTGGAGACGATCAAACTGTTCTCGAGTGTGCCGTCCAGGGTCACAGCCTCGGGCGTAGGAGCAGTGAATTCTGTTGGGGTCGCGGGGGCGGGAGTTGCGCAGGCTGTCAGGATCAGGAGGAATATCAGAAAACCGGTAAGAAGTCGCATATCTTCTCCTTTTGATGCTTACACCTCAGAAGAAGTACAGGTTCCCATTCTTACAAATAAAAATCGGCTTGCCGGGAGGCAGGCCGATTCATCAACTGTATCCCAAGGTGATCCGTTGTGTCCCTACCGAACGAACTTCCACGCTGCAGGTAACACCAGCGATGCTGCGACCAGCTTGAGCGCATCGCCGATCAGGAAGGGGGCAAGTCCGGCTGCGACAGCTTTGCTGAAACTTCCAAGCATGATTGTCAGCCAGACGACGCCACAAATGTAAATGATGACCGTCCCAACGAAGAAGGGCAGCAGGGAAGTGCGCACGTTCCTTTCCCAGCCGCGTTCTGCCAGCAGCCCGATGACGTAGGCCGCTATTACGAAGCCAACCAAATAGCCGAGCGTCGCGCCGGAGAGATACGCCAGCCCCGACTGACCGCCCGCAAAGACCGGCAGTCCCAGCGCACCGAGAGCGATATACAGCGCCAGCGAGGCCGCGCCGCGCTTCGAGCCAAGCGTCGCGCCGACCAGCAGCACCGCGAACGTCTGCCCGGTCAGCGGGACGGGGGTGAACGGCAGGGCGATCTTCACCTGTGCCAGGGCCGCCACAAACAAAGCGCCGAGCACGATCAGTGTCACATCGCGTAGCCAGACCGCGACACGGGGGAATGTACGAGTGTAAACGGTTGGAGCAAGAGTGGTCATTTTAAAGGGTCCTTCCAAGGAGATTTAACTGTACAACACATTATTCTTGAAATCGTTCCAAATGGGAAGTGATGATTGTCTCATTTGTTTCCCATAAACGAATGGGAGTCGGATGAATTCTATCACCCGACTCCCGATTGCAAAAAGTGACAGTCACTTGAACGGGCGATCAAGCTATTCTTACAAATTGGTCGCCCGGCGTGTCACAGAGCAGACAGCGCTCAGGCGCAGCTTCGGCGAGCACGAGTCCGCAATCGGGACAGATGTAATAATCGAAGACCTGGCTGCTGTCACCCAATAAGCTAAAACACATGCGATAACGGTTGAGGCGTGCCTTTTCCGAGAAGATGATCGCCCGGATTAACTTTGCAGCTTGCCCATAGCCCATTTGCCCGGCTTGCTCCGCAAACTCCTCGTAGCACCGGAAACGATTTCGGGACTCTTCCCTGATATCTGCGACTAGTTTATCAATAGCGGTGGACATATTTTCTCCTTTTCGATCACATTGATTTTGCTTATTCCTGCTCGTTTATTTCTTCAAGTTCCCTTTGTTTCACCTCCTGTATCACAATGATTTGTGTTAAACGAAAACACCCCACGCCTGGATGCGGGTGGGGGATTAAACAAAGGAACCAGCCTTCAAGGCTGGTTCATCTCTCTGACTCTATAATAATGATTTTGCCCCTTGGAGTCAATACGAAGGGGGCAACCCTTCCAGGTCTGCGGAACTCACAATGGACCCTGGGGGGTCGCCCCTACAAGTTATTTCTTTTTTCCAAACTTCTTCATCAAAATGTCCTGCAGCGTCGGCTGTCCGATCTCCTGCAGTTCATAGCGCACGCGCTGGTAGGGCTTCTTGATCTTGATCACACGCGTCAAGTCGATCGGCGTGCCCACCACCACCATGTCTACATCGGACTTGTTGATGGTCTCTTCCAGGTCCTTCATTTGAGCATCGCCGTAACCCATTGCCGGGAGGATCGGTCCGGTCTTCGGATACTTTGCGTACGTCGCTGCAATGGACCTGACCGCGAACGGGCGCGGGTCTACGATCTCTTTGGCGCCGAAGCGGCGGGCGGCTACATAACCAGCGCCGTAAGCCATCTCGCCATGTGTGAGCGTCGGACCGTCTTCCACTACAAGGACGCGCTTGCCGCGGATCGCGTCGGGGTCATCCACGAAGAGTGGGGAGGCACCCTCGATCATGAGCGCGGTCGGGTTCAGCCTGCGCAGGGACTCGCGGACTTTGATCACAGCCTCGGGGTCGGCGGTGTCCACTTTGTTGATGACGAACACATCCGCCAGCCGCACGTTGGTCTCGCCAGGGTGATAGGAGGATTCATGTCCGGGGCGGTGCGGGTCCGCGACGACGATCTGCAGGTCAGAGACATAGAACGGGAAGTCATTGTTGCCGCCATCCCAGAGGATAATATCTGCCTCCTGCTCCGCCTGCCGCAGGATCTTTTCGTAATCCACGCCTGCGTAGATGATGACGCCATTGTCGATGTGTGGTTCGTATTCCTCGCGCTCTTCGATTGTTGTCTGATGCTCATCGAGATCATCATAATCCGCGAAGCGCTGCACTTCCTGTGCAACGAGGTTGCCATAGGGCATCGGGTGGCGGATCGCCGCGACCTTGTAGCCCATGTCTTTTAAGATGAGAGAGACCCGCCTTGTCGTCTGGCTTTTGCCGGACCCTGTCCGTACCGCGCAGACCGACACAACCGGCTTGGTCGATTTGACCTGGGTGTAGTGCGTGCCCATCAAACGGAAGTCCGCGCCGGCGGCGTTGACCAGGCTGGCCTTGTGCATCACATATTCATGGGGCACATCGCTGTACGCGAAGACGACCTGCTCCACGTCATGCTGCTTGATCAGGTCGACGAGCTCCTCTTCCGCGCGGATAGGGATGCCCTTCGGGTAGAGCGAACCGGCCAATTCGGGCGGATAGAGGCGGCCTTCGATGTCCGGGATCTGGGTTGCAGTGAAGGCCACAACCTCATAATCTTTGTTGCCGCGAAAGAACGTGTTGAAGTTATGGAAATCACGTCCCGCCGCGCCCATGATAAGAGTTTTGATCGGCATAGGATTCTCCTATTTATAAAGCCACGCTGAGGACAGTGTCCGGAGCGGCTCGGCTTTGGTTTTGAGCCTCTCCGTTTTTACCCAGAGTGACGTTACACACAAGATTCTAAATAAAACAGGCTAAACGTAAAGATAACGTTTAGCCTGTTCCCTACATGACCTCAGGCGCCTTGATGTCGAGCAACCGCAAAGCATTCGCAATCGTCTGCTTTGCGGCAGCCACCAAACGCAGGCGGGCCTTCTTCACTTTTTCATCCTGGTTTTGCAGTACCGGGACTGCATGATAGAACGAGTGGAAGGCGGTCGCGAGATCGTACGCGTATGCCGCCATGACCAGCGGACGATATTCGTTGGCAGCCTGCTGGACGGTGTTCGGGAAGCGCGAGATCTGTTCGATGAGCTCGATCTCATGTTTGGTCAATTCATAATCGAAGTCGCTTACCTGTGTATTTGTGTACTTATCTCCCTGCCCACCCGACCAGCCCGCCTTTTTCAATATACTGTTAGCACGCACATGCGCGTTCTGTATGTACGGTCCCGTGCGGCCGTCAAAGGATAATGCTTCGTCGATGTTGAAGACGATATCCTTGTTATTATCCACGGACAATAACGAATAGGTCAGTGCACCCAGTCCGATCTGTTTGGCGATCTCCTCACGTTCGGCTTCGGGAATGTTCCCACTTTTCTCGGACTCAACTGCCAGTACGCGTTTCACGGCTTCATCGGCAACATCCTTGAGCAAAACGACCCGCCCGCGCCGCGCCGACATGGCGCCCTCCGGAAGGGTAACGTATCCATAGGACAGGTGATAGCACTTGGCTGCCTGCGGGAAACCCCACAATTCCAGAATCTTGAACACCTGCTGAAAGTGCAGCGCCTGTCGGAAATCAACTACATAGATCGAGCGATCCACGTGATACTGCTCGAATTTTTGCTTTGCCAGCGCCAGATCTTTTGTCGAATACAGGGATGTGCCATCGCTGCGTAGGACGACCATCGTGCGATATTTTTCCTTGGTCAAACCGAGCTTCTCGTCGATCTTCACGATAACCGGTCCGCCCTGCGGGCGCTCATCTTCCGCGATGCCTTTTTGGATCAACTCCTCGACGATGGCTTTGGATGGCTCATCGACTTCTGATTCGTAGAACCAGACGTCCATGTGCACATCGAGCATTTGCAGGATGTCCCGGAATTCCTCCAGACTCCACTCGCGCGTGACGTGCCACAATTCGCGCACGTATGGATCATGCGCATCCCATTTGCGGTACATCTCACGGCGTTCCGCATCGTAAGCTTCGCGTTGTGCTTTCCGCTCGGGTGTTTCGTTTTCCTTCGGTTCGAGCATGGTAGTCGCTTCCGCGTAAATTTTCAACAGCCACTGGCCGCGCTCGTGAACGCCTTCCGGCTCCTGCCCTTTGTAAAATTTGTCATACGCCCACAAAATGGTGATGACTCCCAAACCAATATCGCCCGGATACGTTGCCCGGATCGTATCGAAGCCCGCGAATTCCACGATCCGCGCCAGGGATTCGCCCAGCAGCGTCGTCCGTGCATGGCCGATGTGAATGGAGTGATGCGTGTTCGGTTGTGAGTATTCGACCATGACCCGCTCGGTCTTCGGCGTGCCCCGCCCAAAGTCGGTGCGGGAGGCGAGCACCTCGTCCACCACCCGCCGCGCGTACTCGGAGGTCGTGAAGTAAAGATTGAGATACCCCTTCACTGCCTCGACGCGGCTGATGCCCGTCACGCTTCCGATCTCCGCCTTGACCTGCTCGGCGATCTCCTGAGCGCGTTGCGGCACCGGGACCTTGGTCCCTTTCCCCGCGCGTGCTTCGTTGGCGGCAGTCTGGAAGAACGACGTGGAAACACCCCATTCCCCCGAGAAGGGGATAGGCTGCCACTTCAGTTCAGCGAGCGGAAGTTCGTTCGCCGCCCCATATGCTTTGATCTTGTCTTCGATGAGTTGTTGTTCGTTTTGAAACATAATGGTTTTGGAGATTATATCAGTAGGTCACGCTTCAAGCGTGACGGATGATCCAACTTTAAAGGAAAAAACGGGAGCCTTGCGACTCCCGTCTTCTTCTCGAAAAGAATAACTCGAATTACTTGGAGGTCTTCTTTGAAGCCTTCGCTCCTGCAGCAGGAGTTCCGGTTCCGAGTGAAGCGAGTTTCTTCATCAGGCGGCCCTTGCGGCGGGCGGCGTTGTTCTTGTGGATTACGCCTTTTTCCGCGGCTTTATCGAGGGCGCTGATCGCTTTCAAGATCGTTTCTTTGGTTTCGGGTTCATTCGCTTCCAAAGCTGCACGAGCCTGAGTGACGGCAGTCCGAGCGGTACCGCGCACGGTACGATTACGCAAGCGGCGGCTCTCGTTCTGACGATTTCGTTTGATTTGTGACTTAATGTTAGCCAAGGTCTTCCTCCAAACTATAGTCCCGGTGTTTTTCGGGAAATTTCTTACCGTTCTTTAATGACGGCGGCTTATTTTACATGAGGCACTATGTTTTGTCCAGCAAAATCTGTAATGGGAGTCAACGTCTCCTGACGTTCGACAACAGGGATCGTTGTCTCCGAAAATTAAGGTTTTGCCGAAACAACGACATTGTGCCTAGCCTTATATTATTCCTGCGAAAAAGCGGGCAAGTCTTAGCGCCTGTCGATACTGTATTGGACGCTTTCCATTTGGAATTGTCGATTTCCAGGACTTGTCTGTCTATCTGCCACATACATATCGCTTTTGTTATTTCTGCCTCATGATGATCGTGAATTTCAGGACCGTTACCTCGAATTTCCCTTATAAAAGCATCCCGTAGTTTCGCCAAAATATAACATCAAACTCAAACAAAGGACAAAAAGTGTCCCGCAGATTTCTAATCTGCGGGACACTCCTTGCTTACACAACTTATTTTCTGAATATCTTATTCCAATCGAGCATCGTTTGCAGATGCTCGACGGGAACCTGGCCCTCGGGGATATATCCCACAAACGAGCGATTATATTGGTCTTCCGTGCCGTCTGAGAGATGCCAGCGCAGTGGCATTTTGAATAGCCCGACTGCGGATGTGGCATGATCGCCGCCGGGCAGCGCGGTCTCGAACGTGAGGACCATCATACCGTCAGCGGTTTCCGCCACCTCAGCCACCGTCGCTTCGTGGATCCAGCGCAGCCATTGGTTCTCGACCCGGGGCTGTTTATCGGACATGATGGTTGTGCGAGAACGCGTGGTCACTTCGCCGAAGTTGTACATCCATCCGCTAGCCCCTCGCTTCTTCATGAACTCGCCCGGCAACAAGCCAACCTTTTGTTTTGTCTCGATCCGCTTTGCAATCTGCCACTCCGATGGGTTCATGACTGAAAAACTGACAAATCGCAGCCACAGGATGCTTGCACCCTGGGTGTAATCCTTTTCCGAAGTAGGCCTGACGAAATAGGCACCGGGCAATTTTCTTTCCGCATCGAGATACCACTTCGGTTTTGCCGCCAGCCCGCCGGGAGGAAGTTGTCCACGGATGTGCTGGCAATGCTCGGCGGCTTCGTTGCACACCAGGCGCGTAACG
>DASTJG010000053.1:0-2036 GCA_035716785.1 Anaerolineales bacterium | reverse complement strand
AATCTTCAGCGTTTTCTAACAATCTTCGGGCCGGGATGGTTCGATTCGCCATTGGTTCCTATGGAGTTCCCACCTCAATGGATGCGATTAATGCATCCAGCAGACCCAGATTGGGGGTGAAATCCGCCGGAATGAGAGCATTCATAGCTTCTGCCGCCTGCCGGTTATATTGCAGGATCTCATCGACACTTGTGGTTGTAGGAACCGTATCGGACAAGTTTGCGGCCCGGGCGGGCACTTGAAGGTAAACACCATACTGCTGATCTGTGGTGTAGCCGCGGAACACATACTTCAGCGATTCATTGCTAACTCCATAATGATCCTGCCCAAAGGTCTCCAGCCCACGCTCACCACTACCGTTCTGAAAGGAGAGCGATTTTTTCTGTGCCTCGAAGATGACATTGGACCCACCTCTGTATCCAAGCGGCGGAAAAACAAACGACCCAAACGCCTGCTTGAACTCTGAAACGGGATAAATCATCAAACACCAGGTCTGACAACCTTCCTCCGAGTTCATGGCAAAGCGGGTGTAACGCGCCGTCGCGTCGTCGAGCGTGATCTCTTCGTCAAACGCGTACACACGCGAACCCAGCGCGGGATCGAGAGTGAAACGAATACCTTTGTAGTTGATGTTTGGACCTTCAAGATTCTGCTCATTTCCCGGCGCGCTACCTTCAGTCACAGGCGCCGGGCCGGGAGTTTGTGTTCGCTCGTCTGTTTGGGGAAACGTTTGAAATTCAAAGGTGCAAGCTGTGACAGGCAAAGCAAGAAGTAAAAGCAGTACGATCAAACGTCGCATAAGTATCTCCTTATGTGTGGAAAGTAGGCTTCCGGTTAACTTAACGGAACTTACCCCCCGAAAGGTCCATGTTCGAGCTATCTATAATGATACTCTCAGGTTCGTGCGAACAAAAAAGCGGCAGTCGTTTTGACTGCCGCCTGATCGTTAGAAGCCTTCCAGCTTGCTCAAATCCGCTATGCCTCGGGCAAGACCTGCGATCTGTCCCACCAACCCAAGCCGGTTCTCACGAAGGGACTGGTCTTCCGCCATCACCAACACCTTGTCAAAGAAGGCATTGATGGAGGGGATCAACTTGACCACGATGTTCAGGAACTCATCAACGGACGATGGACCGTGGACCACAGAAGATTGAACAGCTTTATAAAGATCGCGTTCAGCTTTCTCAACGAGTTTTTTATCATCGATAGTCAATGGTCTA
This sequence comes from Anaerolineales bacterium, assembly GCA_035716785.1. Lineage (GTDB taxonomy): Bacteria > Chloroflexota > Anaerolineae > Anaerolineales > Villigracilaceae > Defluviilinea. The sequence continues at coordinate 816 of DASTJG010000053.1, read as the reverse complement.
TCGTCTACGCCCGCCGAACGGATGATACGGACGCAGCGTGCGTAGCCCGGCAGAATAGTCTGCCAGTCATCCCGTTCCACCCACTCCTGAAGCTGTTTCACCGCTTCGACAGCGCGCGCCGGGTTATCCGATTGCTCCGCAAGGACCGCGTCGACCACATCGTACTTGTAGTCCATGTCTTTCAGGACAACAGACAGACGGCCCGTGATGAAATCAAGGACCTGCTGCTGGGCTTCTTCTTTGACTTCGATGGGCTGGAGCCTGGCAGCCTTTTTGACCGCTGCGCGCAAATCGAACGAGATGCCATGTTCAATGAGTGGCTGGACAACACCGATCGCAGCACGGCGCAGCCCGAACGGATCTTTCGCCCCGGTGGGAGCCAATCCCGCCGCGAACAGCCCGACCAGCGAATCGATGCGATCCGTCAGCGCGACCGCCAGGCCGATCTTCGATTTCGGCACAGGCAGGTACTGCTCGCCGATGGCATCCGCCACATCCTTCTGCTCACCGCTGCGCAGGGCATACTCACGCCCAATGATGCCTTGCAGCGAGGTCATCTCGGTCACCATCTGTGTGACCAGGTGCGCCTTCGCCAGTTGGACCGCACGGCGCGCAAAAACGGCTTCGTCGTTTTCCAATCCAAGCATTGGGATCAGATCATTGACCAGTTTATCCATTCGCTCTGATTTATCGAGCATGGAGCCAAGTTTGGTTTGGAAGATGATCTTGGACAGTTCTGGGCGATAGGCTTCGAGCGGCTGCTTGAGGTCTTCGCGGACGAAGAAGTTCGCGTCCGCAAAGCGCGCCCCGAGCACG
>DASTJG010000052.1:0-2686 GCA_035716785.1 Anaerolineales bacterium | reverse complement strand
AACTTTATAAAATTTCTCATAGCCACTCTACTGATCCTTTTACTTGTCAGTGCGTGCGCTCGCGCTGCACCTGCGGAAGTCCTCTTACAACCTACTGAAGCTCCTGCCGACCCAACCCTTGAAGGGACCGAACCTCCTGTTTCATCAGCCGAGCAGGGGCAAATTTCCCGCGATTATGTGTCCCTCGCGACAAAGCCGGATGTGCCCCCTCAAACCATCAATGGCGTCACGGCACGAATTGACTGGGCATATGCAGATGAAAGCCGCGTAGCATTTCAATACACGATCTCCGGTTTGGATTGGCCAGATGGGACAAACTCAGATTTTATGCAGAGCCCGCGCGTTACAAGTGCAACAATTCCTGATGAGAGTTTTAACGGGGCAGTCGGCTGGGGGAACCTGCCTGTAGAAAATGGCGTGATCGTCGGCTATATTGATCAGTTCCTGACTTCGTATGAAGCGCTGGATGCAGACGAACATCCGAACATAGACCTCAGCGTCGATATTCCGGTGGAGGGTCCCTCCTCGGTCGGTCCCTTTCACTTCGAATTTACGGTTCCGGTTCTTGACGGAGTCAAAATCGAAAATATAGATCAGACCGTTGTTGCAAATAATGTCTCGATGACCTTGAAAAGGTTCGTTTTGAATCCATCCTATGCAGAAGCGCTAATCTGTTTTCAAATGCCGTCCGCTGTGGATTGGGGTTTGACTGCCAGCACACTTACACTGGGCGACAAGGAATATTTCTTTTCTGGCGGGGGGCTGATGTCCATAGAAGGTAAGGACTTTTCACTGACCGACCCCGAGCGCTGCAGCAGCATTGGGTTTGACATTCCCTATGACCCATCGGTGACCTCGGTGACCTTGACCGTCCCCAAACTGCTGGCTTCTGTCCCGGAGGTGATCGATGAAGAACGTGTGGCGGCTGCAAATCAGAGACTGGAAAGCACCGGCATTGAATTTGAGTATAAGAACAAAGACCATGGCGGGGATATTGTGGTCCTCAGGCAACCCGAGGGCTGGACCAACGAGCAAATCTATCCCTTGATCTGGGATGCGCTTGCCGAGCAATATGAAGGTCCATGGGTGTTTACGGTTACGATAAAGCGTTGATCCTGCAGCGCACGGATTCGCTCGGATAGCCGCTCTGATGACGACAGGGCGGCTATCTGTTTTGTTCCCCCGAACTTGTGTGATGGGACTGATATTCTTTGTTATTTTCTTTTCCCAGGGATGAAGATATCCTCGATGCTTTTCTCGAACAGCTCTGCGATTTGAAATGCCAGCGGCAAGCTGGGATCGTATTTTTCGGTTTCAATGGCGTTGACCGTCTGGCGTGAGACGTTGAGCTTCTCGGCAAGATCGGCCTGGGACCAATCCCTTTCTGCACGCAAGACCTTTAAGCGATTCTTCATTCATACCTCTGAGTGAAGTATCCAAGACCGATACCCCAGAAGACGAACAACATTGGTAGAACGGCGAAAGTAGGAAGCTTTGGGGCGCCGATATTTTCGAGAAAGCCATAGCTGAAGGTGATGAGACCGGTGAGTACAGCGGAGAAGGTGACGGCAAGCAGGTGGATGCGCTGTTGTAGTTCGTCGCTATTGCTGAGCAGGCGCATGAGGACGATCAATACAAAGATGATCGGCAGGGCAGGCAGGATGGAGATGATGATCTGCCAGGCCCCTGTGAGTTCAAAGTTCCTGAGCAGGATAACACTCGCGCTGAGAGTAACAATATACATGAAAATGGCGAAGATGAACTGCTGCAAATGGCGCACTTGTTTGGGGGACAATTGATTTTTCATTTGATTTATTCCTTACGGCTTTTGTGTAAAGTTTCCTTGACATTTTGGATTGTAAAGCAAACTTTACTATAAGTCAAGGGTAGTTTACTTGTGCTTTTAAGGCAAAAAGAGACGGTCAGGTCGATGACTGTCTCTTCAAATCACTGCTTCGACTTTGCGATACTTACAGGGGTTCAAACTTTGCAGTGAAATGCCGCAGTAGTTCCGGAGCGTACGTGAATTTATAACCGCGAATGGAGTTGGCGCGGCTTTTGATCTTCGCGAGCGAATCGACGATGTAGTCCATATGGCTCTGGGTGTACGTGCGGCGCGGGATCGCCAGTCGCAGAAGTTCGAGTTTGGGGTAATACCAAACGCCCGTGTCGGGGTCGGGATAGGCGAACATGACCGAGCCGATCTCCACGCCGCGGATGCCGCCTTCGCGGTAGAGTTCCACAGCCAGCGCCTGGGCGGGAAACTCACGATTGGGGATGTGAGGCAGAATCGCGCCTGCGTTGATGTAGACGCCGTGTCCGCCGGTGGGTTGGATGGTAGGAATTCCTACTTCATTAAGATTGGACGCGAGATAGGCGGTCTGCCCCAGCCGGTAGGCGAGATACGATTCGTCGAGTCCTTCGTACAAACCGACGGCCATCGCGTCGAGGTCACGCCCTGCCAGCCCGCCATAGGTGGGGAAACCCTCGCGCAGAATCAATTCATTCTTGATGTGCTTGAAGAGAGTCTCATCGTTCACGCAGAGCAAGCCGCCGATGTTGACGATCGCGTCCTTCTTGGCGGACATGGTCATGCCGTCGGCGAGGGAGAACACCTCATGCGCGATCTCCTTCACCGATTTACATTCATAGCCGGGTTCACGCTGCCGGATGAAAAAACAGTTCT
>DASTJG010000051.1:0-9294 GCA_035716785.1 Anaerolineales bacterium | reverse complement strand
GCCGACAACATCACCCTGCCGGTCCAGAATGCCGTACACGAACTTGCTGTCGAGCGATCTGCCCGGGGGTGTATCCTGCAAAAGTTCCTGAGCTGCGTTCGGTGATACGCTTTCACCCTCCACGATTAGCACGTAATCGGCACACCGTTCGCAAAGCTTTTGCAGCAGTTCGGAATGCTCGGTCCGCAGGCCGCTAATGGAATAATTTGGATCATCGATCTGAAAAGATTGTCTGTTGTTCATGGATTCGCCTCGCTTTGTCTTCCGAATGATAAAGCCGCGGAATTTGCCGGTCAAGCGCCCTCTCCATCCTCGCAACGACAGGTCATCCTGTGGTTAAATTGCACATTATGAAAAAACACTATCCCTGCCTATGGTTCGATGCCGATAACACCCTGTTCGACTACAACCGCGCGGAAGCGACCGCCCTCCAGTACACCTTTTCTGCACTTCGTCTACCCTTTCAGGATTCGTATCTGGACATTTATCGCAAGATCAACGCGCAGCTCTGGCAGATGCTGGAGCGACATGAGATCACGCCCGCCGCTCTGCGCCAGCGACGTTTCACTCAGCTTTTCGAAGCCCTGCAACTGAGTGGCACACCGGACCAGGTCAGCGATATCTACCTGGAACACCTGGCGATCTGCGCCGAGTTGAACGAGGGAGCCTATGAGGTCCTGCAAACATTGGCAAAGACATCGCAGATCGCGATCCTGACCAACGGACTGCAATCCGTCCAGCGTGGCCGGTTCGCGCGTTCCACGATCCAACCCTTCATCCGCGAGATCATCATCTCGGAGGAGATTGGCGTTGCCAAACCCCACCCTGCTTTCTTCGAGGTCGCCTCCGTCCGGACGGGCAACCCGCCCAAAAGCGATATCCTGCTGATCGGCGACAGCCTGACCTCCGACATCCGCGGCGGCGTGGATTATGGGATCGATACCTGCTGGTTCAACCCGGCCGGCGAGTCACAACCGGACGGGCTGGGGATTACTTATGAGATTAGGTATTTAAGGGAATTGCTGAAGATATTGGATTAATAAGGTAACTGTCACCATTGCCAATCCCTATTTTACAGGTGTGGGAGTGCCGGGGAAGCATGCGTCACTAAGGGTATAGCTGTTTCCAAACAACTCAGGAGGCCAGCATGCATCGGCAAAGGCATGCGTGGTGTCGTTACCCAGCAAGCCGTTGAGGATATCGCGGTATTGCGCCACGCTCGGCGCAGGATGTTCATATCCCTCCTGAGCAACCTGGCCTCCGCCGGATTGATATAACTTATCCAACTTGATCAGGCTGAGAGCCAGGTGCGGCAATTGGAAGCCATTGTGTTGGCAGAGTTCAAAGATCAGCCATCCGTTATAGTCCCCGGGAGGAGGTCCTTCGTGGTAGGAACAAAACCAGACAGGATCCACATTCCCGGTCGCATAAGCTGGGACCGGTACTACAAAATCGTGGAAGAATGTCGCTCTGTCGTCCTGAAAATCCCCTGCCTTCCCGGAGATCCTCCCAAAGAAAATCGTGTGCATGTATTCGTGAACAGTAAAATATTGTCCCTCGGGCCTGGCTGACATCCGAATTTTCTCCTCCATCGTGGGGTAATATCCGGGTCCATCGGTGCAGGTGTAGGCCTGATGTGTCCCAGGGTAGATAAAGGCATGCCCGTATGGGTGTGCACTGCAGATACTGTCTTCGAATACCAAATGCATATCCACCGGCTGTAATTCAGCCAGGGTATCCACCCCGGTTAATTCAATCAGCTTGACGCGTGCGAGGCGAAAGCCGGCATATTCTGCAAAAATGTATTGCGGGTCAAGCGTGCAGGGTTCCTGGCAGACAATCCGGAACGGGTCGCCAGGAATTTGATATGCCTGGTACGGTACCCCCTCAATTTGGATTGAACTGACCGGGATGGGGACGATCTCGCCAGGCGTGGCTGTGACTGTGGGGGTTGGAGTAGGAGTAACACTTAACCCCTGGCAAGCCAGCATAAGAAAAAGTATAAAAACAGGGAATATTTTTCGCATCGTCATTAGTTCCTTTACAGCCCTTTGGACGACTTTTATGATTCAGTTGTTCCATGTTAGTGCTGTGCCAGACAGGACTGTTTCCGACATCCACGGCTGTGTGGACTACGACATCGACACCTGTTGGTTTAACCCGGCGGGAGAGACCAGGACCAGATGGATTGGGGATCACTTATGAGATCAGCAGTTATGGGAATTGCTGGCAGTGATCGAGTAAAAAAGGTGAATATCACTCTGGGTATCGTATACGGATGGCTTTATTTGTCTGGCGTGTTTGATGGGGACGACTCTTCATTACTTTTGTGAACCCAATATTTCAAGGCATCGAATTGCTGCTTGATCTGTTCAAGATACGTGAGGAGCGCTGCCTTTTCACTGCCGCGATTCACATACCCGATAATATTCAACAGGGTAAAGTGAAAGAATCGATTAATGTTTTCTTCCCGCTGGTACGCTTCCTGTATTTCTTCCTCCGCCTTTTGCTGCTCGATAAATTGCTGCTTGATCAGATTGTCTGCCCGCCGTACAAGCAGGAACAGGATGGCATACAAAAGGGCTAAAGTCAAAGTTACCCCGATGGCAATGTTCCTTTGGGCAATCGAAATATTCTCCAGCAAGGGTGTTACGTCATCATAAACTTCAAATACACCTTCCACACCGGCGTCGCCGCGTCGAATAGGAACATAACTTGAGATCACGTCACGGTCTTCGATCTCTCCCTCAAAAGCGCTGAAGGTATCCCGGTGAGTTAATTCGCTGGCTGGGTCGCCATTGAGCGCCGCGCGAAAACCGGCATTTTCACTTTTATCTTCACCGATCTGGCTTTCTTCTGTGGAAAAGACCGTCATCCCTTCCAGGTCATAGATCTTGATCTTGATGACCGAAAGCCCCTGCATTTGCTCAAGGACAGCCTGACGAAGTCGAGCTGTCTCGGGGTGGGCGCGGATGGCATCTGCATCCAGATCAGATGCCGAGCCAAGAAACGATTCGAAATCGGGCCAGATGACATTGGAAAAAGACTGGGTGATCGCTGTGTTCTTGGATTCACCCACCTTGATCAGTTCATTGATGGCGATCCGACGGTAGAAGGTTACCAGGGAAACCGCAACCAGCACAAAAGCGATCAGACTCGTGATGGTAAAGTACCGCAGGAGTGGAAACGGCTTCCTTGGGTTTCCTTCTGACTTTGTGCTGTTGTTCATTTTTCTGTCTCCAATGTTCGCCACGACCCACGAAGTGGAATGAGAGCACACCGCGCAGCGGGGTTGTATTACAACCCTATTGTACACGACCGCCAACAACGTTCCAGGAATTTGTATTATGACGCCAGCAGTTTCTCGAAGATCTCTTCCTCCGCGCGGACAGGTAAGCACCGAAAAGTGACATCTTGCTGATCGGCGACAGCCTCACCTTTAGGAAAAAGGTTCATTTCATGCTAAACCCCAGAAAAAATCATCCCCATCCCACGCGGGTGTGCGGAATGGGGAGGCATAGGCTCAAATTGTGAATCCCCTCGCAGCGGAAGGGGTCAATGCCAGCGCTTCACGCGTACCGAGTCTGTCCCCATGATGTGAATATCGGTCGAACCGTATGTTCCATGGGCCATCAGGGTCGCTGCGGTGCTGCTGGGGGTCAGGTTGAGGTCCTGTATCCGGAAGAAGAAGAGGAGATCCAAACGGCCGTCGTGGTTCACATCCTCATATTTCCAGCGCACGGCATCGGCGCCGACGCAGCCCATGTCCATCGCGATATTGGCATCGCTCAAATGGGCCATTTCCGGCGTGAACTGGCTGGCTTCGAAAGCATCGGTCGTCAGCACCGCGACGGGCAGCAATCCGCGCGCAGACAGATTGATCTTATTGTGGTGATCTCCCGGCTTAACGTCCACAGTGACGGCCGTATGGTCAGGGCAGGTCATCTCTTCGGCGTGCACGGCTGTCGCGCCTCCCAGGAACCAGACGGGAAGCGCCAGGATGGCAACCAGGATACTTAACATCAACTTTTTCATGGGAAAGGTCTCCTTACTTCTAAAGTGATTGTCTCTGCGATGTACTTAATTACGACGGATTTAGGAGATTATAGCGGATATCATCCTTCGGTGAACCTGCGCTCATCCTTCGCTTAACCTATAAAGAAGTGACAGTCACCTTACCCGGTTACTTTGTTTTTAGAGATGTTTAGCGCAGGTGACTGTCACTTTACTTACTTCTGCAAATACGCCTCCAAATCCGCGACCGCTTTTTCATAGGCTGCCTTCAAGTCGGCGGGCAGTTCTGTGTAGAAAGTGTACCCATCCGGGATCGCCTTGTCGAGGTTCGGGGCGGAGCCGATGGTTTTGCCGTTTTGCAGGTGGGAGACTTGCCATCCCGCCCCATACAGGACCGTACCCCAGTCCAGATCGAAGTAGACCCACGTCTGAGTGCGCTCGATCGGCTCCAGCTTGCGTGTGTCCGGGTCCATGATGTTGCCCTGGCCATTGACCGCCACCTCGTAATACAGCACAAAGACCTTACGACCGCCGATCTGCTCCGTCCAGGCTTTGTAGGTGCCCCGGGTTTTCCCGTTCACGATGTCCTGGAAAGTATCGGTCTCGTTCTGGATAAAGGACACTGTCTCCGTATTTTGCACCTGACAGGTATCGGTCACCGAACCATTGTTCCAGTTGATCTGGCCCGTTTCGCCCATGACGACCTTGCCGTCTCCGACGACGTCGATCTGTCCCCAACGCCCGTCTGCCAGAACTAATTGCTGCGGCAGAATGCGCCCGTCTTTGATGTAGTAGCTCATGAATTCGCAGGCGCCGTTCCGGTCGAGGGTGTGGGTCAGAAGATAATAGTTACTCATCCAATTCTGGGGGTTGGGGGATTCAAGCCCGTAGACATACCAGCCGGGTTCGGAGAGACGCTCGATCTGACGCCGTTTGAGGTCTCGCAGGATTTGCAGGATGGTTCCTCCATCGGTGAGCGGATCTGTTTCAGGGATGAATTGCTGATCGTAGACCACAAATCCGGGCGAACTTTCAGATATCTGGGTTGGCGCGGGAGTTACTGTTGGGTAGGGGATCTTAATCAGCTGTCCTTCCGAAATGATGCATGACGGCGACAAATTATTTGTCATGACGATACTTTGCACGGAAACACCAAAAGCGGCAGCAATTCCGCCACAGGTATCGCCGGCGACAACGGTATAGTCGAATGGCATTGTGGTCTCCGCTGGGCGGGGTGCTGTCCCATCGGCATAGCTTTTCAGTTCAGCGGAATACTGTTCGAACTGTGCCGCCACATCGACCGGAAGCTCCGGCAGGAATTCGGTTTCGTAGCCTTCCAGGCTTTCGCCGAATACCGAACCATCCTCCCATTCCATGCGATTGCCATACTGTACAACGACTCCGGTTTCCGGGTCGAAGGAATATTTCTCTTTGGTGATGCCGGTGTAATTTCCCTTGGACGGCTGTGTGAACGTAGCGAAGACGGTGAACACGGGACGACCGTCCGCTACGGCATACCAGGACTGGACCGCCATTCCCTTTTCCGGAGAGGCAGCCTGTTCCGCTTGCAGGCGGGACGCCAGCAAGCCCGCAGATGTGAGCTCAGGCTTGAGACCACAATCGCCGGAGTCCGGGGGCAGGTGCATGACCTGTCCATTCCCGCTGCGCAGTTGGATCAGGTCTCCATAGGTGCCATCGGATGCTTCCACGATGATCTGCAGAAAATCGCCGGACTCCGGCCGCTCCTTGACCCAGGTCAGTCCTTCCGCGCAGGATCGGTCATCGCTCGGATAACGGAACCAGCTGTCACTGTAGGAGGATCGGAGCATACCCGGCTGGGACTGATCCCTGCGAACAATATGCATCCAGGCGGACTGCCGGATTGCAGCAATGTTCCTGTCTGCCAGGTCATTAAGGATGGATTCGATCTGGTCCACAGAAGTCAGTGGATCGTTTTCGGTCCAGGGAAAGGGAGTGGATGTGGGCATGGGAAGTGGCTCGCCGCCTTCACCCGGCACGATCATGCCACCCCGGGTGGAGATCAGCCAGGTAAAGCCTAGGATAGCCACGACTGCCAACGCAATGAATGCGAAAGATGTAGCGACCTTCATGATCTGTTTGTTTTTCATTTTGAGCCTCATTTGTTTGTTGGTGTTGGTTGACAAGGGATGGCTCAAAACAGAGTGCTGCATGTGAGTGCGTTCCCGATAGGCCTGTCTCAACTCGGAGTCCAAGTGTTCGGATGCGGCAGCAAAGGCGCGGCAGGCCGCGCAATCCTGAAGGTGAATGTTCAGCGCGGAAATCCTGGCTTCGTCCAGCCGGCCGTCCAGCCGGACCTGGGTCCATTCACGCGCCTGTTGATGAGAAATTGAATTCATGGCTCGCTTACCTCGTACTGAATTTCCGTCTCATCCTCACTCCCCAGAGTAACCGCCAGGTGTTCCCGGGCGGTGTGCAGCCGGGAGAGTACCGTTCCTACGGGGATATCAAGGATTTGCGCGATCTCGGCGACGGGCAGTTCGTGCCCATAAAACAGGGCGAGCGGAAGGCGGTATTTTTCATTCAATCCATTTACAGCTTGCCATAACTCTGCTCTGTTCTCGCGTCGGATCAAGACGTCCTCGGGGTGCACAGAACCCGCACCGATCAGCGGGAAAATAGATTGCAACACCTGCATGAGTCGTTCTCTTGTCTTGCGCTGTCTCCAACGCCGGCGGCAGACGTTGACCGCGATGCTGAACAGCCAGGTCTTGAACGCGGAATCGCCACGATAGGAATCGAGCGCATGGATGGCAGCGATAAACACATCCTGCGTGATGTCCTCCGCGTCCGCGGGATCATCCAGGATCGACAGCGCCAATCGGAATACCTCCGAATGATAGGACTGCACCAGTTCCTGGGCAGCCGTTGCATCTCCGCGCCGCACGCGTTGAAGTAGTTCTGCAATGTCCATAGGCCTATTTCTATTCTATTAGATACACATCGACGCTCGGATATTCGATTTTGGAAAGGCAATTGGCAGGCTGAAAGGATGCGAAAGAGTAGGGAAAACCCCAGGTAAGGGTAATTTTGATCGTTTCCATGCAACACAAGTTTGTCGAGATGCGAGTCTTCCCTAATTACCATCCAACCTATGAAAAGGAGTATTGTTATGAAACGACAAACGATCACGATGGCTGCTACGCTGCTGTTGATCCTCAGTCTATTGGTGCCGAGTTCCGCGGCTGCCGCCCCTGCTGCTGCGCCTCCTGTTCCTGTGCCGGAAGGTCCACCGAACGGAGCCACGGATCAACCGCTGATCGTAACCGTGAGGTGGGCAATGTACCATGACGGCGAGATATACCGTGTCCAGGTCTCGCAGAATCCGAATTTCACCTCTCTGCTTGTGGATGCGAAAGTCGAATTTGCAACGGGATATGTCCTGTACGGGATACTCCAGAAGAACACGGTTTATTACTGGCGGGTCAACGCGACGTCCAACGGTCAGACCAGCGCCTGGTCGCCTGTCTGGAATTTTAGAGTCACGAACCGGCGGATTCCCGCCGCACCGACGCTGGCATCTCCTGCAAATGGCGCCACAGGGATTCCCTCCAGCCCAACGCTGTCCTGGAATCCCGTGCCCGGTGCCGACTCATACGATATCGAGGTTTTCGGTCTGCCTCCTGCACAACGCTATGCATATGTCGGCACATCCATAACACTTACCGGATTCCAGGCGCCTTACACGAAGCGCTTTGGCTGGCATGTACGAGCCAGAAATCCTGCAGGTGTGAGCGAGTGGTCCCCGATGTGGTTTTTCAACATGAAGTGATCCTGTTCACCCGTGAAAATGAGATGCAGACTTCGGAAGCCTTCCCTGCAAAAGACTTCCGAAGTCTTATAACTTCAACCGCATCTCATGCCATTCCGCGCCGCCATGCGTCGAATTGGATAACCCCACATGGAGGAAACCCATCCCTTCGTAATAGGCGATCAGATGATGCTTGCACATCAGCAACACATTTTCCTTCCTACACTGGCGCGCTTCTTCCACAAACCCGGACATCAACCGGCGCGCGATGCCCTGCTTCTGAAATTCAGGCAACACTGCCAGCGCAAAGACGACCATATTCTTCCCGCCGGGATCATGCCCGATCAACTGCTTTAGTTCTTCATCGCTGATATCGTCTTTGTCCGTCGCGGCGCTGTTGAGCATGCCGACGATTCTTCCATCCGTCTCGGCCACGAAAAAGCCCTCGGGGAACGTCTCGATGCGGAGTTGGATCGTCTCTCGCGTCGCGGCTTCCTCCGGCGGAAAGCCGGAGACCTCGACTAAAAAACAGTCATCCAGGTCTTTGGGGAGTACGTGCCTGATGATAAGTTCACTCATCGTAAAAAACCTTTTATGAGACCTGCGACGTCACAGGTCTGCTTCTATCTTCTCCACCCACTGGGCGCGCCAGGCAGGTGCTTCGAAGGGATCCGGCCAGAACTCGGTCTGGCGCAAGATCTTTCCGTCTCGCACGGTCGAGAATGTGATGGCACGCGCCCGAAGGACCCCATCCGTCACACTGACATCGGAAACAACCTCGTCGCCTTCCGCCAGGATGCGATGGATGGTGAACTCCCAGCGCCCGTGCGCCGGATAATTCACATTGACCGCGACAAAGTTAGCGCGCCCGCGGATCCGTTCGCCGGATTGCGGCCATTCGAGCAGGTAGTCATCATGCAGAAGCTCACTGGCAGCGACGAAGTCATTGGTTTGCATGGCTGTCCAGAAGCGCTCAAGGATTTGTTTGCTGGTTGTCATGGGTGGAATTATAGCTCCTCCTTATGCCCAGGTTACTTCCCGAACCTGACATCCAGGGATTTATAAGGAACGTATATTTTGTTGGAGATTCAAGTCTCCACTTTGTCCGTCCAATCTCAAACCGGGGTTGGTTTCAGACCAATTGAAGGGAGTATTCTTATGAAACGACCAAGGATCATCATGGTTATCGCATTACTACTGATCGTGAATCTACTGGCTCCGCATATGACAGCGGCAGCCGAAGGTGCAGGGATCCCTCCTGCCGCGCCGGCCACACCGACGCTGGAATCACCTGCGAACGGAGCAACGGACCAGCCTACGTGGGTAGCCGTGAGATGGACCTTATCCCTGCCGGGGGAGGTGTACAGAGTCCAGGTTGCCACGAACCCGCAGATGATGGCTCTTGTGGTGAATGCCACCGTCAGCAATGCAACCGGCTTTTCACTTTATTATGTCGCACAGAAGAACACTACATATTACTGGCGCGTCAA
>DASTJG010000050.1:0-4102 GCA_035716785.1 Anaerolineales bacterium | reverse complement strand
CTCCGATTGCAGGCAGGAACTCGTACATCGGGATTTGCACCAATACATAATAATATTCAGGCTGGCTGCCGCGCTCCACGCCCTGTTGGACGAGCCAATACCCCAGTGACCCTACGATACCGGTAAAGAAGCCGGCCGCATTCGTGAAGATAGTTGTATAAAAGATCGTAAAGGGTGCCCAGAAAAATGCGCCGAATTTCCACCATTCGCGATTCCAGAGCATGCCGATGAGGATGGAAAGTAGGAAAAAGAGTGCAACAAAAACTCCCACGTACACCAATGTGCGCGAATCCAAATTGTTCACAGACGCCGAATCGGTAGGGATCGTGATCCCCAGCCTGGTCTCCAGCAATTTGATGAGGAAGGCGGTTGTCATTGGCAAGACGAACGTGCCAAGCAGCAGCATCAGATCGAATGAACGCTCTTTGGGAATGTTGTGCCAGATATAGGCCTGGAAGAAATAGATCAAACCGGCGATCACAAGGCTAAGAACGCCAACTCCTAACAGGACTTTTGAGATGTTTGAGAGCAGGGACCCTTCACCCGTCGGTGCAAGCGGGGAAAGTGTATTGTCCGGGTTGGCGGGGACAGCGGTTTCTGCGCCGCTCAAGGTTTCAGGTGTCCGATTGATATAAGCGATTGCCGCACCTGCCGCCAACAGAACGGCTGCTACAACGAGCAGTACGATAAATATTTGAAACAGACGTTGCCTCTCCTCCCAGGTTTTTTTCGTAATTTGGTAAACAAAATAAAAACCCAGAAAAAGCATAGCCTGCGCAGTGTAGATGAAGGCAGTTTCCTTGGTTAGATAGTGCAGAAGGCTTCCCGCAGTGGCAAAGTATAAGTAGCGCTTTTCTCCACTCTCGAGATATCGCAGCATTCCATACAGCAGCAAGAGTCCTGCAACGCCTGTAAACGACTCGTTGCGGACGTATCGCCCATAGTAGAGCATGTACGGTGAAACAACCAGCAATAACCCGGCGATTAACGCGCCCCATTTGCCCAGATAACGCCGCCAATACCATACCATCCAGACCGTCGCGATGCTGAAAAGCACGGCAGGGATACGGGCTGTAAAGTCTGAAACGCCAAACAGGAAGTATATCAGCGCAATCATGTGAAATTGGAGAGGTCCATGCATCATGGGTGTGTGCTGATAACCCTGTCCGCGGTATAAAAGCCATGAGAAGTAGGTATGCAAGCTTTCGTCGTGGCTCATCACGCGTGGTTCGAGGGCGTAAAATCTTGTGATGATTGCGAGGAGTACGATCCCGACGAACATTACGATTTCATTCGTGATTGCTGGGAAGGCAGAGTGGACAGGTCGCTCAAGCCAGGTGAGTTTATTGTTGTTATTCATAATACCTTGTGTGTATTTGAGATTGGAAACTTATACTTCAATCTAAAAAATCTGACAAGTTGTTGAGTAATCGTTTTGTAATAACTACCCATCGGGTGTAAAAGTTGTCGGACTGATCGAAGGTGTATAAGTTGTCGTAAGAGTTGCTGGACGGATGGTGCCTGTGGGAGTCAAATTGCAGATCGGAACGATTAATTCCATGCCTATACTGACCGTTTCCGTGTTCAGGTGATTGGCTGCCATGAGATCTTCTCTGGATGTCGAGAATTGATAGGCAATGCTTTCGAGCGTATCATTTTCTTGAATGGTATAAAGTACCCCGGTGCAATCCTGAACCGTGATCTTCGTACTGGTGGATTGTGTCGAGGGAGTAGGGATCGGTGGGACACTCATTGGCACTGGGCTGGACTCGCCGGCGCCTGATACAGTAAATTGCCATACGCTAAAAATGAACGCCAACAAAACGGTCCCAATTGCTATTGTGCGCGTAGCCAGTATCATGCTCATCCGTATGGTGTCATTCCTTTTTGCATAAACAGTACCCATTGAGAGGGGGATGGGCCGGATGTTCCACTGTCTTCTCATGACCGGCAATAAAATACTTTCCACCTCTTTTATATCATTTGCATACGCACGGCACTCAATGCAGCCTTCGATGTGCGCATAAAGATTAACCTTTTCCTGTGAATTCAAGGCATCGTCAGCATCGAATTGAATTAACTTGCGCGCTTCTTCGTGCGTGATTTGCATTTCGGCTTATTCTCCGTGCCAATTTTTTAATGCGTCTCTCAATTTCTCGCGGGCATTGTGCAGTCTCGAATGAATGGTTCCTTCGTTGACAGAAAGTATCTCTGAAATTTCAGTAATGGATAGCTCATGAAAATACCGAAGCACAACCACTGTGCGATGTCGTTCATCCAGTCGGTTCAGGGATTTCCAGATTTGCGCCTCTTTTTCGTTTTGGATCACTGCATCTTCAGGCGAGACTTGTTTTTCCGTCTCGACTCGAAAGATGCCGGTCAATGTTGTTCTTAAACGTTCAAGAACCTTTCGTTTGCGCAAATGACTTCGACTTTGATTTAGCGCAATCGTGTAAAGCCAGGCTTTGAGCGATTGTTTTTCCTGGTAGGATGACAAGGAGCGTAGCGCGGCGATAAATGTCTCCTGCGTGATCTCGTTGGCCTCTGCCGGGTCGCCAACCATGGATAAGGCCAGTCGGAAAATACTGGTCTCATAGTAGCGCACGAACATTTCGGTCGCGGCTTCATTTCCGGCGATGCACTCAGCGATGAGCCACGATGGATGGACATCTGTCATGCAGTCTATGGTATTAACGCGCGTGGGGTTGAAAATCTTCACGGGAGTAAGTAGTTATTTTTCAATTTTGCGTGTAGCCAGTTCATCATAATAACAATTTAAATTCATTTCTCATATCACTAAGAAACAACAACGCCCGCTAACTGACCACAGCCTGCCTGAATATCAATACCGCGCTTCATCCGGATCGTACATGGAATTCCAGCCTGTTCGAGCGTTTCCTTGAAGAGCGCCGCTCGTTGACGATCTGTGGCGCGACCCTCGTAGCCTGTAGTGGGGTTGAGAGGAATGGCATTCACGTGACATAGCAGACCCTTCAGTTTGGAAGCCAGCTTTCTGGCAACTTCAGGAGTGTCATTGACGCCATGGATCAAAGCCCACTCAAAAGTGATCCGTCGTCCTGTTTGGGAAACATAGTAGCGACAGGCATCGATCACTTCATCGATCTTGTATTTTTTGTTGATAGGTAACATGCTTACCCGCGACTCATCGTCCGCGGCGTGGAGGGAGATGGCCAGATTCACCTGACGCTTTTCGTCAGCAAAGCGCCGAATCATCGGGACCAGGCCCACGGTCGAGATGGTGAAGCGGCGAGCCCCGAAGTTATAGCCTTCCGGGTCGTTGAGTCGGTCGATCGCTGCCATGGTGTTGTCATAGTTATGGAACGGCTCGCCCATCCCCATTAAAACGATGTTGGTCACGTTTTGGTTCTCCTGCCTGAGCATGCGGGCGTAGTACATAACCTGCGCGACGATCTCACCGCTGGAAAGATGGCGCTTGAAACCCATCTGACCTGTCGCACAAAAAACGCAGCCCATCGCACAACCTGCCTGTGTCGAGATGCAAAGCGTACGACGATTTTTCGCGCCTCGTCCGGTGGGGGAGGAGGTAATCTGGGGGTTATCTGCAGGGTCCCCATAGCGCATTAAGACAGCTTCGATCAAATTCCTGTCGGGCAATTCAAAGAGTGTTTTGCGCGTGCTTCCATCCGAAGAATCTTGATAGATCTTTACCTTGAATGGGGAAAAGGAAACATGCTCTGCGAGCCTTTCACGCAGAGATTTGGGCAGGTTCGTGAATTGCTCAGGCGAGTCATAAAAATGCTGGTACAAACCCTGCCACATCTGCTTTGCGCGGTAGGGTGGTTCGTTCCATTCTCTCAGGAGATTTGTTATCTCTTCTACATCCAGATCGTAAATCAACATGGGAAAATTAGCCGATCAATGTTGTCAGGTCGTTCGCGATAATGTCGATCTTTGGGTCCCAGTTTTCTGCCTGTTCTTTTGTAGAAACACCACTCAAGACCAACGCGGTCGGGCAGCCCACTGCCTGTCCCGCGGCAATGTCGGTTTCCAGCCGGTCACCAATCACGAGAGTTTCTTCCTTTGCCGTGCCAAGCCGTTCGAGCGAAAGGTCCATCAAGAA
>DASTJG010000049.1:0-14017 GCA_035716785.1 Anaerolineales bacterium | reverse complement strand
TAAAAGTCGAGACGCCGGGCGGCACATATAATGTTAAAATCCTGAAGATCAGTTAGCCACGGGAGCGTATTTTTATGCCCCGCGCCTGTGACACTGCGCGGGGCTTTTATTTTGCCTCATCTACCCTTACCCGCCCTGCCCCCTTCGGCGGGCACCCTCTGCCTCCTTTTCCAATTTTGGAGAAGAAGGCAGAGGGAAGGGTGAGGGTGGTAGAGGAGAGGACTCATGACAGAATACACTTCACTCGAAAAAATCCGTTTGCAGAAATTGGAAGAATTGCGTGCCGAGGGGGTTGAGGCATACCCTACGCGCGCCCAGCGTACGCACACTAGTGCAGATGCCATGGCAGAGTTTGAAGCTGCTGAAAAAGAAGGGAAGGAAGTCCGGGGCATTCTGGCCGGACGCATCCGTGCCATGCGCCCGATGGGAAAGATTTCCTTTGCACATATCGAGGACGGCACCGGTAAGATCCAGCTGTTCTTCCGTTTAAATGAAATTGGCAAGGAACGTCTTGAATTTTTCAACCGAATGTTCGACCTCGGCGATTTCATCCAGGCAGAGGGAGTCATGTTCCGCACCAAGACCGGGGAAGTGACGCTGCACGTTCACGACTTCAGGCTGCTGGCCAAATCGGTCAGCCCTCTTCCCGCCGCGAAGGATGAAACTCTCGAAGATGGGACCGTCGTTCGCCACGCTGCGCTGGAAGACCCGGAACTGCGCGCCCGTCAGCGTTACGCGGACCTGGCAGTTAATCCCGATGTGCGTGATGTCTTCCGCAAGCGCGCCGCGATCATCCGGGCCCTGCGAGATTTCCTCGACGATCACGGTTTCCTGGAAGTGGAGACGCCCATCCTGCAGCCTATCTACGGCGGCGCAGCGGCGCGTCCGTTCGTGACGTATCACAACGAACTCGAACAGCAGATGTATTTGCGCATCTCCTTCGAGCTTTATTTGAAGAGACTGCTGGTTGGCAATCTTGAAAGAGTGTATGAGATCGGACGGGACTTTCGCAATGAAGGCGTCTCGTTCAAGCACAACCCTGAATTCACACAGCTTGAGTTCTACTGGGCGTATGCCGATTACCTGCAGGTCATGGAACTGACCGAGCAAATGGTCTCGTACACGGCACAGCAAGTGCTGGGCACACAGAAGATCACCTACAAACACAAAGAGATCAACCTGACACCTCCCTGGAAGAGACTGGAAATGCGTCAGGGCATTTTGGAGACCTCGGGCATTGATATCGACGCATACAAAACAGCTGACGAGCTTTTCAAGGCGATCAAGGAGAGACATCCGAATAAAACGCCCGATGTCGGGTTGACGCGCGGCAAGATGATCGATTTCCTGCTCAGCGAGTTCCTCGAGCCGACGCTGATCCAGCCGACCTTCCTGTACAACTATCCACGCGATATTTCGCCGCTGGCAAAATCCATTCCCGGCGATCCGATGACGGTGGAGCGTTTCGAGGCGTATGCGGCCGGGTTCGAGTTATGCAATGCCTTTACGGAGTTGAACGATCCGCTCGACCAGGAACAACGCTTCCTCGAGATGGGCCGCGACTACGCCGCCGACGATGAGGAAAAGCACCCCATGGACGAGGATTACCTGCGTGCCATGCGCTACGGCATGCCGCCCAACGGCGGTTTCGGCATGGGCATCGACCGGCTGGCCATGCTGTTACTGGATAAACATTCCATCCGCGATGTGCTGTTGTTCCCTGCCTTGCGGAACGAAGAGTTTGCAGAGACGAAATAATTTTGTAGGGGCACGACGCTTCGACTGCGGGCATCGCTTTGCTCGCCCTCCGCTCAGCGCGAATGTCGTGCCCCTACCATTTCCCATGAAAAAATCCATTCTCGTCCTGGGCGACATCCTCGCCATTGCCATCGTGACGTTCATCGGCTTTGCCTCTCACAGCGAAGCCGATCTATCCTTCCTGCCGCGCATGGCTGCGGTGTTCTTTCCGCTTGTCATTTCGTGGTTTCTTCTCGCGCCCGCGCTTGGACTTTTCCAACAGGAGATCACGGTCAACCCGAAACAGCTCTGGCGTCCAGCATTCGCGGCGCTCTTCGCCGGGCCGCTTGCAACGGTCCTGCGCGGGTTCCTCCTCAACGCGCCGGTCATTCCCCTTTTTGCAGCGATCCTCTCCGGGACCTTCGCACTGGGAATGGTGATATGGAGAGTTCTGTACTTTTTCTTAAACCGCAAAGCTTAGACCCTTAGTGCTCCTTCCCCGGCACCCCGTTCGGGCCGCGGACCTGCCGGGGCGAGACGGCAATGCAAGCCTTCGTGGTTAAAAAATTCCCATAGTGATAAAATAATCCTAATGGACGAACAAGCCCTTATCCACGACGCGCAGGGAGGCAGTCTCGCTGCCTTCAATACGCTGATACTTCATTATCAGGACAGCATTTTCAACACTGCGCTGCGTATTCTCGGCGATGATGATCTTGCCGCGGATGCGACGCAGGAAGCCTTCCTTTCCGCGTTCAAAAGCATTGCCTCTTTTCGCGGCGGCTCGTTCAAGGCCTGGCTGATGCGCACGGTGACGAACGCCTGCTACGACGAGTTACGCCGTCAGAAGCGCCGTCCGACCACGCCGCTCGAGCCAGATACCGACGATGGGGAGGAGATGGATTCGCCGCGCTGGCTGGCGGACCCCGGCATGACGCCCGAACAGGAATTCGAAGCCGATGAACTCGAACATGCCCTCCAGCACTGTCTCGACAACCTCCCGATGGAGTTCAAAACGGTGGTCGTCATGGCAGATGTCCAGGGCATGGACTACAGCGAAGTCGCCATCGCCGTGCGGGTCCCGTTGGGCACTATCAAGAGCCGTCTGGCGCGAGCCCGATTAAGGTTACGTGAGTGTTTACAGGGCTTTACGGAACTTTTGCCTGCCTCTTTTCGTCTGGAAGAAGGAAGTAGCGCCTGATGAATCAACGTGACCTTGAACTCCTCTCTTCATATTTGGACGGACAACTCAGACCGTCTGATTCGGCGCGCCTGGAAAGACGCCTCTCTTCGGACTCGGACCTGCGCGCCGTTTTGGATGATTTGCGCTCAGCCCGTGGTTTGCTCCGGCAACTTCCGATGCGCAAGGCGCCGCGTAACTTTACGCTCACGTCGAAGATGGTGGGAAAGAACCCACCGCTGCCGCGCACTTATCCAGCTTTCAAATTTGTAACTGTTCTGACAACATTGCTGTTGTTTTTCACGTTTGGGATAAACTTCATGGCTGTGCAGATGGCTTCTCCAATGCAGGGTGGGTTTGGTGGAGGTGGAGCCCCCGAGATCCTTTCTGCCGCCGAAGCTCCAGCCACGGAAGCGCCCGCCGCGCCAGCTGAAGAACCATCTGCCCAGTTGGCTCCAATGCCGACGCCGACACCCGCTCTGGAATCAGCAGCTCCTGCACTCACTGAGATGCCATCTTCTGCCGAAGATAGTGCTCGCTCGGATGTTCCTTTGGAGAAAAACGCAGTGTCCACAGAAGCTGGCGGGTATATTGAACCACAGGCCCGGAGTGCGTTGCAGCCGGTTCCGCCTGCCTGGCAGATCGTGCTGGCAGGGATTGCACTGCTGAGTGTTCTGGCCATGATCCTGATGCGCCGGTTGGCTGTTGAGCGCTGGCGAGGAAAGTAACTTGGGGTAATCAGGTGACAGTCACTTTACAGAGTGACTGTCACCTTTTTTGTTTAAGTGTCATAATTGCTTGATGGCAAACACCGAAGTCAATTTCTGTCCCCGTTGTGGCACACCAGTAAATCACGAGGAACGCTTTGGCAAAGTACGCCCTGTCTGCCCGCAGTGCGGGTGGATCCATTTCGTTGACCCGAAGGTCGCGGCGGCGGTGCTGATCGAACAGGATGGACGCGTCCTTTTGGTGCGGCGCGTCAACGAACCTTTCCGTGGTTTATGGACCTTGCCGGCAGGTTTCATCAACGGGGGCGAAGATCCGGCTGAGGCAGCCGCGCGCGAGTGTTTCGAAGAGACGGGCCTGAACGTCCGCGTGACGCGTGTGCTCGATATCGTCGCTGGCAAGGAACACCCTCGTGGCGCCGACTTCATCATCGTCTATCAAGCCTACGTGCTCGGCGGCGAATTGAAGCCTGATGATGATGCCGATGCTGTGGAATGGTTTGTGCGCGAGAACCTGCCGCCACTTGCTTTTCGCGCGACCCGGAAAGTGCTAGAATCGTTCTATGCTTGACGTGCGCCCTTCACCGATCGCAGGCAAATGGTATGAGGGGGATCCCAAAATGCTGGCGCGCCTTGTAGACAAATACCTCGATGAAGCACAATTGCCTGAGTTGGATGGGGATGTGATCGCGGTCATCGCACCACACGCGGGGCATACTTATTCGGGAGCGGTGGCAGGCTACGCGTTCGCTGCGTTGCGCGGGCGAGAACCTGATCTGGTCGCGGTCGTTGCACCGATGCATCACCCCTACCTCGAACCACTTATCACAACGGCTCATGACGCATACTCCACACCACTCGGCAAAATCCCGGTGGATAAGGATGCACTCAGTGAACTCGATGCCGCTTTGAAATCGGAATTAGGATTTGGTCTTTCGCCCATCCCGCGCGACCCTGAACACTCCCTCGAGATCGAGTTGCCGTTCCTGCAGCGTGCACTATCCTCCGAATGGAAATTGTTACCGGTGATGGACCGCGCCCGCGAGCCGCATGTCTCGCAGGGATTGGGCAAGGCTCTTGCGCAGGTTTTACGCGACAAAAACTTTGTGATGGTCGCCAGCACAGACCTGTCACACTTCTACAACCAGCAGACTGCCTTAAACTATGACCGCGCCATGTTGAACGAGATCGAATCGTTCGATCCTGAAGCCGCGTTCGACCTGGAGCGTGCCCGCAAAGGTTTCGCCTGCGGGCTCGGCGCGTTCACGGCTGTCATGTGGGCTGCCCGCGAACTCGGCGCGGACAAGGTGAAGGTATTACGACATGCTACCTCAGGCAATGTGACGGGGGACTATTCGTCGGTGGTGGGATATGGGGCCGCGGCGATATTGAAAAGCAACTGACTTTATATTCCCTACGATCACAAATAAAAACAGTGCTGGTTGATCCCAGCACTGTTTTGCACTTGCATTGTTAGTCCAACAGTTCCTTCGGAATGTTGCCGCCGTTCTCGGCGATCTTTTTCATGACGGTCTTGTGGAGCCAGGTGTTCATTCGGGCAGAGTCGCTCATCACATCATCAGGGGCGCCCAGTTCTTTGGCCAGTTCCGTGCGGGACTCGCGGCTGTTGTCGATCTCGAGCAGGAAGAGCAGGTCGGAGATCGACTGTTTCCAGTTCAACCCGGTCCCTTTTGCTTTTAGCTCCAGCTGTTTGACTACATCCACCTCTGAGATCGCTTTGGGGGCGGCAGGCGCTGCAGGTCCACTTGGCCCCATCATGCCGGGTTTCGGCGCGGATGGAGCAGGTGTTGCTGGCTTGGCAGCGGGTTTGGCCGCTGGAGCGGGTTTGGCAGAGGCTGAGGTTCCGGCTGTTTTTGGAGGTTCAGCAGCGGTCGCTCCGGCAGTGGTTTGATCTTTCTTTAATCCAAGTTTCTCGAGAATTTTACTGAAGACACTCATTACAACTCCTTTCATGGTTTGAAAATGATGGAGGTGAATCAGGATGTCTATGAAATTGTCAGTGCTCATCCCCACCGATCGATGGATTCATTATAACTCATTGTTTGGATATAAACTGCTCATGTTGTTGAGATGCATTTCTTACCGGCGAAATTATTCTTTGATTCGGTTATAAAAAGGAATTCAAGTACAATCAATTCAATGACCACTTTCATTCAAGTTGTTGTCAATGTTCCTGCCGTTTCGGGAATATTTGATTATGCTATCCCTGAATCGCTTTTAGGACAAATTGGTGTTGGGCATCTTGTCATCGCACCGTTTGGCAAACAGACGGTGCAGGGTGTGGTCTTTCGCTTCATCGATCAGCCGTCCGTGCCGGAAGTCAAGGAGATCCTGGAAGTCGTCGATCCCGCGCCTGTGATGACCCAGGCTCAGATCGCGCTGGCGGAAGCGCTGGCGGAGGACACGCTTTCATCGCTGGCATCTATCGTCGCTTTGTTTTTGCCGGTGGGGCTGAGCCAGGAGGCGGATGTGCTCTATCGGACCGTAGGCGACAGACCATTGACCATGGAAGATGGTCCGTCGTCTGTGGTCCAGCGCCGCTTAATTGACCTGCTCACCGAACGTGGTCCCCTGCGCGGTCGCCAGATCGACGCTCACTTCCGTAAAGTAGACTGGCGTAAGACGGCTAGCTACCTGGTGCGCAAGGGTGTGCTTGCATCGCGGTCTGTGCTCCCGCCGGCGCGTGTGCGATCGAAATATATCAAGACCGCGCAACTGGCTGTCGCGCCTGAAATCGCAGAAGCAGCAAGAGATGACCTGGGCAAGACTGCCTCTACACAGACGCGGCGGGAGAAGGCACTGTCCTTCCTAATGCAGGTGAAAGACGCGGTCAACGTTTCATGGGTCTATGCCGAAAGTGGATGCAACCTCGCCGACTTGCAGGAACTGGAAGAGCGCGGCTTGATCCGGTTGTTCGAGACCGAGATATTTCGCGATCCGCTTGGGGAGACGAGTAAAGAAGTAAACAGGTACACAGGTAAACCAGTAGAAGAACTTACGCCCGAGCAGATCTCTGCTCTGAAAGAAATCAACGATGCGATTTCGTCACTGGATGCTCATCCGCCGTTTCTTCTTCAGGGTGTCACCGGCTCGGGCAAGACAGAGATCTATCTGCGCGCGACCGAGGAAGTCATCAAGCGTGGGAAACAGGCGATCATCCTCGTCCCTGAGATTGCGCTCACACCGCAAACCGTGTACCGTTTTTTGAGTCGCTTCCCGGGGCAGGTGGGCCTGGTCCATTCGAAGCTGTCGGAGGGGGAACGCTACGATACCTGGCGGCGCGCCCGTGCGGGTTTGCTGAAGGTCATCATTGGTGCGCGCAGCGCATTGTTCTCGCCTCTGCCGAACATCGGTTTGATCGTGGCGGACGAATGCCATGACTCATCCTACTACCAAGCCGACCCGCCGTTCTATCACGCGGTGAGCGCTGCACAGAAGTACGCGCGGCTGGCAGGCGCGGTTTGCATCCTCGGGAGCGCGACGCCAACGGTGGTGCAACGGTATCAGGCCGAAGGGGATAGGGGGTTAGGGAAGAGAGGGATGAAGCGACTGGAATTACCGCGGCGTATTTTTGAATCCGGATTGCCTCCTGTTGAAGTTGTGGATATGCGGGATGAACTCAAGGCCGGTCAACGCGGGATCTTCAGCCGGTTCCTGCTCAAGGAGCTGGAGTCCACATTGGAGCAGGGAGAGCAGGCGATCCTGTTCCTGAACCGGCGCGGCACCGCGACCGACATCTTCTGCCGCGACTGCGGATACGTTTTGCGCTGCCCGAATTGCGACACGCCCTTGACACTGCACGTGGAAGAGAAGGAACGCCTGCTCTGTCATCACTGCGGATATGAACGCGGCAAGCCACATGCCTGTCCCGCGTGCAGCGGGAAGCAGATCCGTGAGTATGGACTGGGCAGTGAGAGGGTCGAAAAGGAATTGAGTTCGCTGTTCCCGCACGTGCGCCCCTTGCGCTGGGACTGGGAAACGACGCGCGAAAAGCATTCGCATGAGATGATCCTGACCCATTTCGCTGCCCATCGCGCCGACGTGTTGATCGGCACCCAAATGCTCGCCAAGGGACTTGACCTCCCGTTGGTGACCCTGGTGGGTATCGTTCTTGCAGATGTCGGCTTGTATCTGCCTGACCCGTTTGCGGGTGAACGCATCTTCCAGGTGTTGACCCAGGTGGCGGGACGTGCGGGTCGCAGCGAGCGCGGCGGCAGGGTGGTTTTGCAGACCTTTGATCCTGGAAATCAAGTTATCCAGTCTGCCGCGCGGCACGATGTCAATGGCTTTTATCAGTACGAGCTGGAACAGCGCAGGCGGTTGGGCTACCCGCCGTTCTCACGCCTGGTACGGCTTGAGTACCGTCATCAAGACCCGGTCTTTGTCCGGGAACAAGCGAGTAAAGTGGCTGCAAAACTTCAGGAAATACTGACCACTGGAAACTGGAAAGGGATTACTATCATTGGACCTGTTCCCTCCTTCTTTGCCAGGATCGGTGGCTATTACCGCTGGCAGATCATCCTGCGCGGGCCCGATCCGGTCTCCATTTTGAAAGAAGATGCCATATCAAGATTACTGACAGACTGGCGGGTTGAAGTAGACCCGATAAGTTTGCTATAATCAATTGGTCAGGTGTCACTGCAAGTGTGACAAACTTTACAGGAGATGAAAGACATCATGGAATCCTTTTCCCGTGGTTGGTCATTTTTACAACAGGCCTGGCAGATGTGTTAGGATAATTCTTAAGAAGGATTTTGCAGGGAGCCATATGCATCAACAACCACATGAACCTCGCCGTGAACTGATCACCTGGGAGGAGGTGGGACGTCTTATCGACCACCTCATCCCGCAATTCCGCCGTGAATTTACCGCCATGGTCACGATCACACGCGGCGGCTTGATCCCTGGCGGAATGCTTGCCGAAGCCATGGACATTACTCACATCCTGACTGCCGCAGTGGATTTTCCTGCGCAGGAATCCAGCGCAAAGGCGAAGCTGATCGCGTGGCCACAGTTCATCCAGTTCCCTGCAGATGACAAGTTGCGCGGCCGTCCCACGCTCATTGTGGATGATGTCTGGGGATCGGGGCGCACGATCACGGCGGTCAAGAATCGTGTCTCGGTGGCGGGCGGGTTCCCGGAAACCTGCGTGCTGCACTTCAATCCATATCGCAACTTGTTTGGGCGCACACGCCCGGACTATTTCGCGGCGGTCACTGATGCATTTATCATTTATCCCTGGGAGATCGACCGGGGTGCAGATCAAGTCTTACTGGGGGATCTGGGCAATATATAGCTGCTCCTATGAAACTCCTGGATACAACTTTAAAGGTAAAACGGAATACGCTTCGCAAAAACATCTATTTCGACGATCTTCCTGATGAGATCCTGATGGAGGTCGCTGAACATATGCAACTGCGGCAGGTCGAGCGCGGCGAGATCCTGTTTTGGGAGGGCGATCCCTGCGCCGGTCTGCACATTATTGATGATGGCAGCGTCAAGCTTTATCGTATCTCGCCGCAGGGACGGCAGTACATTGTCCGCGTGCTTCAGGAGGGGGATACCTGCAACGAAGTTCCGGCGTTCGATGGAGGCACCAATCCGGTCAATGTGGAGGCGCTTGAGAAGTCGATGGTCTGGGTGATCGAGGGCGAGACGTTGCGTGCGCTCGTCAAGTCACATCCGGACTTTGCATTGAAAGTGATGTCTAATTTTGGGAAGAACCTGCGCGGACTGGTGCGGATGGTCAGCGAGATGGCGTTCTATCAGGTCACGAACCGGCTTGCCCGCCTGATCAGCGAGCTGCCCGAAGAGGAGCCGCGTCCACACTTAACGCAGGAACAGCTTGCGGCGCAGTTGGGGACCGTGCGCGAGGTGATCGGGCGCTCATTGAAGGAATTGGAGCGCAGCGGCGCCATCCGCATCGAAGACAGGCGCATCTATGTCGCGGATACCAATATCTTGGGCCAGTGGATACAGTCGTAGTAGGTACAGCCTCGTAAAAAGCAAAGCGGACACTGGAAAACGTCCGCTTTCTTGTTTCGTCGACAATTGTCCCGGCTAGGGAAGTTCCTCAAAGTTGGAAAGGCTCAGGTAGAGCTCGTCGTCGGTCGCCTCTTTGATGAAATCGATCGTGACTTCGGTGGGGAAACCGTACTTTGCATCATAACCGTTGATCGTCACTTCATCCGCTGCGCCGTTCAAGTCAGCTTCCAGCTCTGTGAAGATGCGGTCGATGGTTGCATACTTTTCGAAGAGTTCACGGCTGTCCGCGTCGATCTCGTTGCCGCTTTGAAATTCCATGGACACGACCTCGCCATCCTGAACTTCGACGATCAGGGGCATATCCTGGCTAAAGATACAGAAGCAGGTAATGGATAAGTGATAACGGTAATGGGAAATATTGGCATCCTGCCACTTTTCCCTGTTTTGCTCGATCTCGCTCTGGTTTCCCATAGCGTTTCCTGCAGCGGTACAGGCTGCGAGTATAAGCGTCAGAAATATGAATAAAAGTTTTTTCATTCTAGCTCCTTCCCCGAATGGACGAATCGGTTCAGGAGAAAGTTCCCGACGCAGTAGGGTTGTTCCTAAGAGACTATTTCTTAAAGACTCTTGGGGACACGGACGCCACGGATTTCACTGAGTTTCGCGGAAAAACCGGAATAAAAAAGGTTCCTTTCCGTGGTTTCCGTGAAATCCGTATACAAAAAATAGCAACAACGACTTAAGAAATACTCTCTAAGGGAGTTTTTCGAAGTTTGAGACCGTTAGTGCCAGTTCGTCGTCGATGGCATCTTTAATGACGTCAATGTTTGCCTCTGTGGGGAACCCATACATCGGGTCATATTTCACAACCACCTCATCCGCCTCGCCGTTGATATCTTTCTCAAGCTCCGCGAAAATATGATCGATAGTCGCATATTGTTCGAAAAGTTCGCGGCTGCTTGCGTCGATCTCATTTCCGCTTTGATATTCCATGGAAACGACCTCACCGTTCCGCACTTCGATCACAAGCGGCATGTCCTGACTGAACACGCAGAAACAGCCGACGAACAGGTTGAAGCGGTAGTGCGAAATACTGGCGGCCTGCCACTTTTCCTTGTTGCGCTCGATCTCCGTCTGGCTTCCCAGGGAGCAGGCGGCCAGGGCGAGTGTAATAAAAACAAAAATTAGTTTTCTCATTCCAGCTCCTTTCCCGGACTGGACGCATCTGTTTGCAAAAAGTTCCCGGTTAATCGTCATCTAATTCGGGTGGTTCTCGCACCAGCACCGGGATTTTGATGTCGCCAGCGTTTTTGAAATGCAGAGTGATCTCGATTTCCTCGCCGATCTTGAGATCCTGCTTTACGCCAATGAGCATGATATGCAATCCACCCGGTTTGAATGTAGTTTTTGCGCCTGCCTGCAGAGGGACCGTTTCCAATGGATGCATTTGCATGACATCTCCCTCCGTCTTGCTCTCGTGCATCTCGACCGCCTCCGCGACATCGGAGGAAACACCGGTCAATTCATCGGTTTCGCGTGTATTGTTTTGGATGACAAAATAGATGGCGCCATTTTCTCCCTGTGCGGTCGGGCGTGCCCAGGCTCCCTGGACTTCGATTCCCTGTTCCGCACTGCAAGCACTGAGCAGGAGCAGCATTGCGAAAGCAAATATCAAAACCCGTTTCATCGGTTCTCTCTCCTTCCTGAATTTTGTCTTGAGGTACATCAACTATAACACCAACAAAAAGACGCCGCCCGCGGCGTAGCCGGGCAGCGTCTTTCTTCTTTCCTTTTTTATTCCTATGGCGTAGTCGCTTGATAATAGGTGCCGGTTTTAAGCAATGACATGTCATTGACCGATTGCGCAGCGAGCATCTGTGCCTGACGTGCCAGGTTTGTGGACTCTGCCAGGATCTTCAATGCGTATTCGGGGTTGTGGAAGCCCGTGCTGTTTTCTGCAGAGACAAAGTCCCACATGTACTGTGCCTTGCGATGCAGGCTGCGGGCCTGGTCGAGCAGTTCCGCATCTGCCTGCGGGTCGGCAGCCGCGGCCTTGAGGGCATTGATCGCGTCGACGAGCGCGTCTTCGGTATTCTGCTTGGTCGTGGCCACCTGTTCCTGGATCAGGTTGACGCGGCGGACCACATACTCGCTATCCGTGTGGCATTGACCGCAGGCAGCTTCCGGATTGAGCAGCGGGCTGTGCACGTCGTGTGTTGAATACTTCGCGGCGCCTTCACTCACGTAAGGCATGTGGCAGTCCGCGCAGGAAACGCCTGCCTTGAAGTGTGTGCTGTCGGCGGTGAAGAATTCGAACTCGGGATGCTGGGCTTTCAACATCGGCGTGCCTGCCTCGGGATATTCCCAATCCTTGAAACCGGCTTCCTCGTAGTAGGCAATGATCTGGTCGATGTTCGTGCCCTTTGCCCACGGGAAGGTCAGGTACTTGCCATCGCCTTTGAAGTAGTATTCCACGTGGCAATTGGCGCAGACGACGGTGCGCATTTCCTGGCGCGTGAACGTTGTCCAGTCCTTGCCCTGGGCTTTGAGCGCCTCATCCAGCGCGGGGTTGGTGACGATCAGCCGCATCGTTCCCGCCTCATGACAGTTCGCACAGCCGATCGGTTCCTCGATGCGCGCGCCGATTTCCATGAAGGTCATCTTGTCAAACTCGGCCATGCCCAACTCATCCCACAGCGCAGGGTTGTTGGAGGATTTGCAGGAATAACAGGTGCCTGGGGTATGCTTTGGATCATCCGGGTCCAGGTTGAGGCGCTTCGTATTACGAACATCCTCCAGCGCGTTCATATGACCGCGGTCATCGTTGTAGTCCTTGCTGAAAGGATAACCTGCAAAAAGGATGACCTGCCGCGGGTCACGCTCGAGCCATGAGAACCCGGACGAGCCGGCATAAGTTGTATCCACATTGTTGGTCTCGGTCTTTTGGAACGTCGACCATTGGTTGGGGAAATTCTGTCCCCACAGAGAGGAATCAGGCTCCATTGCTTTGATCTCGACCAGTGGCTCGAAGGCCCGCTGCTGCGGCGGCTGGTTCTTCATGAAGGCCAGTACACCAACCAGTGCGGCAGACAGCACGACAATTGCACCAACCAGGATTAACGTCATGTATTTTTTCATGGATGTATGCTCCTCAATAGGAAATTACTTAACAGGGTAAATTATAGAATCTTGATAGGGCACGGCAGAAGCGCCACGCGCGCCGTGCGACACATTGCGATGACATTCCCAGCAATAACGGTCAAAGGGCTGCGCGCCCATCGTGATCGATTCGACAGTACTTTGATGGCAGCGCAGGCAATTCGATTGGATAATGCTTTTGGTCTTTTCACTGGCACGGATGGCAACCGGAATATTTCCCGTTGTGAAGGCATAAACGTCTTTGGCCCCCTGGCGGCCCTTTTCCAGATAGTATGCCACTACATTTTCGTGGGGCAAGTGACAATCCACGCATTTGGCGACCCTCTCATGCGGAGCGTGATACCAGTTTTCGTATTGTGAATCCATCACATGACAGTTCGCGCAGGTCTCCGGTGCACTACCTCCGTAGGCGGGCGCGTCGGACACATAAACGAAGAATCCCAGGGCAATGGCCGCTGCCGCGATGGCAAGGAAGAACGGGAGTTTGGACATAATTAATCCTCAAGGAAGATTAGCTTGGGCTTAATATAAATGAGTATACCGGATTGTTTTGTGACTTTTATCACATTCTAGCATTAATAATTAGGATTGGATTAATTCGCCTCCGCGAGTCCTGATATCGTTATTTCGATCTATACATCCGGCCTTTCCATATGACTCCTTTTCCTGAGACGACTCTCCAGGTGGAAGTAAACATCATCGCGGCAAATACCGCCGCGCCGAGCGGCAGGGTGAACGCATACCACGGCGAGATCCCCATCCCGATGGCAACACGCGCTCGCGCATAAATAATGATCGCCCATAGGATCAAAGACTCGAGAATAACGATCCATGCCAGCCAGCCGCCGTCCTGCAGGTACCAGAAGAGCCCGAGCAGCGGCCACAGCGGCAGGACCAGCGCGGCAACCAGTAAGATGAACGCGCCAAACGCACCCAGCAGCATTAGGGATGGTCGATCGCTCAAGCCAAGGTAAATGTTCTTTGTCCAGCCTTCCCACATCTCAGGCAGGGACGTGTACATGCGCGTGCGGGCAACCGAGTATCCATCGGCAACGATCAGGCGATAGCCGTTCCCTTTGACCTGCTCAGCGATGGCTTTATCCTCCACGATCTGGTCTTTAATGCGTTCATGCCCGCCGATGGCTTCATACACGGAGCGCTTGATCAGGATGAACTGGCCGTTTGCGATGGCATCTTTTGTCTTCGGGTC
>DASTJG010000048.1:0-3574 GCA_035716785.1 Anaerolineales bacterium | reverse complement strand
GATGCAGGCGCGGATGGATTCATCGTCCCGGATCTGCCGGTGGAGGAGGCGGAGGAATTTGAAGCCGCGCTGAGGGGCGCTTCGTCTACGAGCGAGAAGAACACTCGCTCTCCGCTCACTATAGTCCCCGAAGCGAAGCTGAGTGGGAGCACAATGCCGTTGATCCAAATGCTCGCGCCGACGACGCCCAATGAACGGATGGAGAGGATCGCCAGGAATGCGCAGGGATTTATCTATCTTGTCAGCGTCACAGGCGTCACGGGTGAACGCAAATCTGTCTCGGATGGATTGGGCGACCTGATCGCCCGCGTGCGTGAACACACGTCCGTGCCGGTGTGTGTGGGATTTGGGATCGGCACGCCGGAGCAGGCAAAAGAAGTAGGCAGGATGGCGGATGGAGTTATTGTTGGAACCGCTTGTGTGAGGACAATTGGGGGGAGTGAAAAGCCGGTCGAGGCAGCGAAGAAATTTGCAAAAAGCTTTGCAGATGTATTACAGACTATTCATCAGTAGCTTGTCTGTCTTCCTGGCAATCTCAATTGTACTTCCCTGCTCGAAGTTGCTGGTGAACCACCCATAAGACCGCTCCCGGTCTGCACCGCCCTCATCCGTCGATAACAATTGCTCACAGATCACAGCCAAATCCTCGATAATTCGTTCGTAGCGATAGTACGCCAGTGCGAACAAGTCGATCTCCTTCTTGCCATAGCCCTCATAAAATACGGACTCGTCCCGTTTGCTCTTCCAGATTTCGTCGATCCCGCCGCCGATGAACATCAGGTCGCGCTCTTTGGGCGCCAAGATGGGGTTGTCCCAATCGACGATGTAAAGCTCATCATCGTCACTGATCAGGATGTTGCCACCGTGAAAATCCGAGTGACATAAAACGAGTTCCAACGACCTGGTTTGGAGTGCTGAAGCAAGCTCGGCGGTTCGTTTGATGAGATAGCTGATCTCATCCTGTCTGGATTTCATGAAGTTCGCTAATTTTGCAGCAGTCGGTTCGTCGAATATAATGTTTTCAACTCGTGCCTGATGCGCTTTTAGAAGTTCGCGCCATTGTGGAGAATAGTTCTCGCGCGGGATAAGACTCTTGAGTGCTGATGGCAACGGAACGCTGTGAATACCTTTAAGCGCCGCGCCAAGCCTTTGCCGGTGTTGGTCCGATAGTTTCCTCTCAAAGCCATCTTTTCCCTCGATAAATGGATAAAGAATTAATTTGTACTCACCAAAATCTGCGTAGTATTGTTTTGATCTGGTTTCAAACGGGACGATGATCGCTTGAATTCCCTGCTGCTTGAGAAAGACCGGCACGCGCACGATGATTTCATCGAAGTTTTTTCTCAACTTCAGAAAGTACACCGTTCCGTTCCCTGTGAGGACGCGATAAACGGCTGTGTTTTCATCCGCGCCGAGAGGCAGGAAAGTTAATTCGATAACGCGCAGATCATACTCTGCTTCCAAACGTGAAATGATAAGTTTATTTGCGATGTTGGGTTTTTCAAGCATAAAAATGAAATTATTTTCCTTTGTGTCCCTTGTGGTTAAAAATTACATTCTTGCCTTGATCGCCAGCCCTGCGACTACGCTCGTAAACGAGCTTGACTTCTTCACCTTTTCGTTGCCAAAGATACGTGCAAGCATTTCCGTGAACAAGGGAATATTCGACGAGCCGCCGGTCTTTACTACCGCATCGATTTGCGCCGGTTCCAGCCCGGATTGGGCGATCGTCTTCAGCAATACTCTTTCCACATCGACCAGATAATGCTGGATATCCGTTTCGAACTGGTGACGGGTGTAAAGCTCCCAAAGCGCGATGTCTTTATCTTCCAGACTAATGATCGTCGCCCCGTCGCTCGAAAGCGCGATCTTGCCGGCTTCCACGCGGTTGTAAAAGGTGAAGGCCAGGTCGTTGTAGATCAGTCCCTGTAACGCCTTGACCTGAATGGGAGCCGTCCCGGCCTGGATGGCTTTCTCCAAAATGTTTTTGTTGATGGGTGTGCCCAGTTCGGGAAGCGCCATCCAATCGGGGATGGCGTGGATCATCTCCAGGATCTCTGGATGATGCCTGACGTGTCCCAGCCCGAAGTGCGGCAGCATGCGCTTCTCGATGATCGTCCGATCGAAGTCGCTGCCGGCGATGTCCACTCCGCCGCTGGCATAGACCGCGCGCTTGCGCGCGTCGCCCAGTCGCATCACAGCGATGTCGAGCGTGCCGCCGCCGAAGTCGAAGATCACGACGTTCTGCGGCCCGGTGATGGATTGCTCGTAATCCAGCGCGGCGGCGATAGGTTCCAGTTCGAAGTCCACGTCCTGGAAGCCGGCCTCGTGCGCAGCCTGGCGCAGAGTCTCCTGGGCTTTGTGATCCTGCTCCGGTGACTCGGAAAACTTAACCGGCCGCCCAAGTGTTACCGAATGGATCGGCTCGCCAAGAACATCTTCCGCACGCTGCTTGAGCAAACTCAGATAGGTTTTCGCGAGATCGCCCACCGTGAAGTAACGTTCGAAGATCTGTGTGCCAGCATAGTCCTCTTTGCGGAGTGCGGTCTTGAGATATTGCAGCAAACGTCCCGGCTTGAGTTCATCCACATAGACGTAAATGTCGCGCACGTAATGCATGTCCCCGCCATAGACGTCGATCTCGCCTGCCCACTGCTTCACGTAATGCCGGTGACGGTTGACATTGTCGCGATAATAGTTTTCCACCGCCTCCTGTCCGATCGATGTGCGATAGTCGCGCGTGATGTACAGCACGGTCTTGATGACCTCGGGGATGACGTTCTTTGGGTCCACAGGCAGCAGCCTGACATGCTGACCGTCATATACGGCCACACCGGAGTTGGATGTGCCGAAGTCGATGCCAACTTTGATGCTCATGGCTTTGCCTCAGTTGGGATCACGCCGATGGACAGGACCAAGCCTCCGGCTGTGATCGAACCGGCGCCGGTCAGGGCTTCCGCCAAATGGACGCTGAGTCTCCCCGTCGCGTCCAGCACCGCGATCCGATCCTGATCCCGCACAGACGCCGCGCCAATGAAGCGGACTCCCTGTTCGAGCCGCGCGGGCGAGATCAACGCCTGTCCCTTTGCCAACCCTGATTTTGATAATTCAAGGCTGTCACCTTCGCGCTGAATCACTTTGCCGGTCTGGGTCACAAAGAGCAGCGACTCATCCGGATGCGGCACGAAGGAGGCGATCACGTAATCGGAGGCAGTCAGCTTGATGCGATCCTCGGCGCTGTACGGCAGCGCATCTACATCCAGCCCCAGCAGATGTCCCTCGAAGGTGACGAAGGCAAAGATATCCTTCTTCTGGCTGAGGGTCACGTCAAACGGCTGGTCGGATTTTTGCAGCGTGCTCTTGCCCAGGTAATGATTGCCCAGGATGGACTGCGCCAAGGACGTCATCGTTTTCTTCACGCAGCCGCGCCGGCTGACCTGCAGGAAAAACTCGGACAGCGGAAGATGGGAGAGCGGCATGACACAAACGAGCAGTTCTCCGGCGCGCGGTTCATCGAGCAGGGCAGCCTGATCCCAACTCCAGACGCCGCCGCAATCCACCGTAGAAATATTGC
>DASTJG010000047.1:0-8179 GCA_035716785.1 Anaerolineales bacterium | reverse complement strand
CCGATCAAACCTTTCACCCTCGAAAAAGCCAGTCAGGTCTGGAAAATGGACCTGACCGAAACGCGCAAAGTGCTGGACGCATTGTCAAGCCGCGCGATCCTGGTGGATGTCGAACACGAAGGCAGGACCACTTATGCCCTGCCGCCGCCGATGGCTGGATTTTTCGAATTCTCGATGATGCGTCTGCGCGGCGATATTGACCAGAACGTGTTGGGGGAATTGTTCTACCAGTATCTCAACGTGGAAGAGGAATTTATCCGCCAGTTGTTTGTGCGCGGCGAGACGCAGCTTGGGCGGGTCTTCGTCCACGAGCCGGTTCTGTCGCCGGAAAACAGTCTGCACGTGCTGGATTATGAACGCGCCAGCGAGGTCATTCAGACCGCCAGCGTACGCGGAGTCGGCGTGTGCTATTGCCGCCATAAGATGTCCCACATGGGACGCAACTGCGACGCGCCCATGGACATCTGCATGACCTTCAACGGCACGGCTCAATCCCTGACCCGGCACGGATACGCCCGCGCGGTGGACGTCCGCGAAGGGCTGGATCTTCTGCAACAGGCGTACGAACAAAACCTGGTGCAGTTCGGTGAGAACGCGCGTGAGACTGTGAGCTTCATCTGCAATTGCTGTGGCTGCTGTTGCGAGGCCATGATCGCGGCGCGCAAATTTGGCATCTTGAACCCGGTGCACACCTCCAACTTCCTGCCTGTGATCGATGAAACGAAATGCAACGGCTGTGGAAAATGTGTCAACGTCTGCCCGGTGGAAGCGATGACGCTGGTCTCCAACAATGATCCCCATCACCCCAGGATGAAAAAAGCCAAGCTCGATGAGGATGTCTGTTTGGGATGCGGCGTGTGCGTGCGCGCCTGTTCGCACGGAGGATTGTCCCTGCGCTCGCGGCCGCAGCGTGTGATCACCCCAGTCAATTCTGTTCACCGCGTGGTGATGATGGCGATCGAGCGCGGTGATTTGCAGAATCTGTTCTTCGACAACCGCGTGCTATGGAATCACCGCGCCCTGGCGGCTGTGCTGGGAGTCATCCTGCGCCTGCCTCCCCTCAAGCAGATCATGGCAAGCCAGCAGGTAAAGTCCCGTTACCTGGAATATCTGATCACCCATCTTAGCGTCTAACCTATTTCCCTGTTTCCGTCATTGCGAGCGGAGCGAAGCAACACCTGCACTGCGCGCAGGCGCAAGTGTCTCACAAGAAATTTCGATGAAAATAAAGTGAGAGATTGCTTCGTCGGGATTTCGACGCTACGCGTCTCAACCCTCCTCGCAATGACGGCGTACCTGTTACTTCCCTCCCATCACCACCGTCCAATAGCCTCCATAGGCGCTGAACTTGGAAAAGACATAGCCCACGCCGATTTCGGTGACGCGCGAGTTGAGCACGGCGCTCCAGTCATTCTTTTCGATCTTCCATTGGTTGATGGCATCCCCTGGAAGCCCGATCGCGAGGATCTCCAGATAATAGGTGTTGATGTACCCGGCGTCTGTCACCCGGTCGCCGGTCCAGGAACCGTCTGAGCCGCTGTGCTCCAGAAAGCTGTTGCAGGCCATGTCCAGGCTGTGCTTCCGGGCGGCTTTGGTCAATTGCTCATTGACCGTGAGTGGGGCGCGCCCCACGTCGGCGCGTTCTTTGTTGATCAGCTCGATCAGGGTTTCCACGTATTCCGGGCTTTCGGTGTATGTGCAGTTACCTGCGACCTGCTCGTCGGGGGCTTCGCCGACAATGATCTTCACCCAGAAGGTCGGCTCGATGCCCAATGGAATCACTTCCCCTTTTTCATTTCGTAACTCAAAATTGCCTGCATACGAGCCATCTTCCGCGGGCGCGACAAGATCAACAGAAATTTCTACTGCCGACTGCGCTTCGGTCTCCGGTACGGATACGGATTCCGGCGCGTCCATCCCGTCGCCCGAGACGAACGCGGCGGTGTAACCGGTCCATGTGCAGGAACCGGTGTTCTGGATCTTCCAGGTCTTGGTGAACTTCTCCCCGGCATCCAGGCGCGTGTGATCGGGGTAGGTCACGTCTTCGACGAAGAGGGCGCTATCGCGGCAGGAGGGAGTCAGGGTGGCGGCGAGTGGATCCAGTGTCGGCGTAGCCGTGGGCGGGACCTCCGTCGGCAGGGTCAGCCCCGGCCTGGTCGGCGGCAGGGTCGAGGTCACAAAGACAATCGGCGTGCTGGTCGGCGCCTCTCCCGCAACTTTGACGCAGGAGGTCAACAGGATCATGAGCAGGAAGGTGATGATGATTTTTTTAGTCATGCAATGTTGTTTGCTTGAGAATGGTAAGAGGATGGGTTGTTTTTCTCTTCGCCACGGAGATCACTGAGTTCTCTGAGTACAAACTCTCAAAATCTCCCATGGCACTTGCGCCCGTGGCAAGTGTGTGTACTCTGTGGCTTGGAAAAATCCTCACTGTGGCCCTCCCACGATCACTGTCCAGTACCCACCATACCGGCTGAATTTCGAATACGCATATCCCACACCGACCTCGATCACGTAGGGGTCGATCACAGCGGGCCACTGATTCTCGTGGCGGCTCCACTCGAAGAG
This sequence comes from Anaerolineales bacterium, assembly GCA_035716785.1. Classification (GTDB taxonomy): domain Bacteria; phylum Chloroflexota; class Anaerolineae; order Anaerolineales; family Villigracilaceae; genus Defluviilinea. The sequence continues at coordinate 5,611 of DASTJG010000047.1, read as the reverse complement.
CGCATCCTGCGCCAGCCCGACGCCGAGAAGCTCAAAATAATAGGTATTGGTGTAATCGACACCTACCAGTCGCTCCCCGGTATATGAACCATCGGATCCCTTGTGCTCCAGGAACTTGGCGCCATTGCAGGCCATGTCCAGGCTGTGCGACTGGGCCGCGACGGTCAGCTTGTCGTTGACGGTGAGCGGTTTACGACCTGCGTCCTGGCGGGCCTTGTTGATGAGGTCGATCATCGTTTGCACGTATTCCGGGTTTTCCGTATACGCGCAATCACCGACACGCTGCCTGACGCCCAGTGGATCTTCCGTTGCGCCGACGAGGATCTTCACCCAGAAGTTCGGCTCGATTCCTACAGGGATGGATTTCCCTTCTGCATCCCGTAATTCGAAATTGCCTGTATATGTGCCATTATCCAGGGGCGCGACGAGCTCCACCGAAACGTTCACGGTGGCTTTGGCTTCGGTCTCAGGCACGGGCACCGAGTCCGGCGCATCCATTTTGTCGCCGAAGGCGAACGCGACCGTGTAGCCGGTCCACGGGCAATTGCCGGTGTTTTGCAGTTTCCATGTTTTGGTGAACTTCTCCCCGGCGGGCAGGAGGGTGTTATCGGGATAGGTCACATCTTCGAGGAGGACCGCGCTGACCTCGCAGGCTGGAGTGGCTGTCTCGGTGGGAAGTGGTTCAGGCGTTGGCGAAAGAGTGGGAATGGCAGAAGGAACTGGCATGCGTGTCGGAGGTTGTGTCGGGACCGGCGCGCAGGATGTCAATAGGAATAGGGCGAACAGAACGAGTGTTATTTTTTTGATCATGTTCTCTCTCAGGGTGTGGCAAAATTGACTGTGTAATAACCTCCATAGGAGGTACCGGAAACGTAGGCGTAGCCCACGCCCATTTCGGTGACATTCGGATTCAAAATTTCATTGCGATGGGTTTGATCGCTCATCCACCATTCAAAGGCAGTCTGAGGATAACCGCTGCCGTAGATGATCTCGGAGGAACGGGAGGCATTGTAGCCCGCGGCAGCCACGCGTTGACCAACGGATGAACCATCCGAGCCGGTGTGACTGATGAGGTTGTGACAGGCCATATCGATGCTGTGGGCCTGCGCCGCGGCAGTCAGCTGGGCATTGACTGCCAGCGCGGGCAGTCCATTCTGGGCGCGGGCGTTGTTGATCAGGTTGGCGACCTCACTGGCGTAGGAGCTGCTCGTCGAGTAATTGCAGCTAGCGGGTCCCGACACTTTGACCGTGGGTACGGTTACGTTGACCGATGTGGATGCGAGCGTGGCGACCGGCGCGGCGACAACGTTCCCGATCAGGATCTTGACCCAGAAGGTTTTCTCTATCCCAATGGGGAGCGTCTCTCCGTTGGCCTTCTTCAACTCAAAGTAACCGGTGTACGATCCATCGACGGAGGGGGCGATCAACTCGACTGAGATATCCACCGTCTGGCCGGCCGCCGTTTGCGGCACGGGCGCGGATGCGGGTGACTCCATCTTGTCACCAGCGACAAAGTTGATGGTGTAGCCGCTCCAGTTGCATTTGCCGTTGTTCTTGAAGCGCCAGGTCTTGGTGAACTTCTCGCCGCGCTGCATCTGCGCGTTGTCGGGCACGGTCACATCTTCGAGCAGGACAGCTGAATCAGTGCACGAAGCCGTGGACCCTGTCCCGGCTGTCCCCTCGGGCAGAGTAGTGGTCGATGCTTCAGAGGTGGAGGTGGGTGTATCCGTTGGCAGGGAGATAGCCTGTTTTGTCAGTTGCAGAGTCGCTGTCACGAAGAGAGCCGCGGTAGGGGCGGGTGTTACCTCAGAGACTTTGATACAGGACGCGAGTCCCAGCGTGACGACGAGGGTCAATATCCAGATCTTCTTCATACCAGGATTCTACTTTGCACGAATTAAGTGAGGTTAAGCCTTTGCGGCGGGCTGTCATTTTACTTGAAAATAATAGAGCCAGCGCGATTCTTCGCACCGGCTCTCTGAGAAAACAGAATTTATCGCTTTGCAAAAACCAGGACGTAGTAGCCGGAACCGTTGAAGAGCGAATAGCCTACCCCGATTTCCGTGAAGCTGCTGCTCAACAGATTCTGGTTGTTCGTTGTATTCGCTGTATCCGTAACCCAGGCGTTGACCACGCCTTCTCCGGTGAAGGGAGGATTGCTGTTATAGATGTTCTCGGCAACAGACGAGGCCACATAACCGGTCGCTGTCACACGCGTTTGTGGCGTGGAATTATCGGAGCCGGTGTGGGAAGTGAGCTTATTGCAAGCCATATCCGTAGCATGTTTCTGCGCGGCCTGGGCGAGTTTCGGATCGACTCGAAATGCAGCCAGTCCCTTCTTAGCGCGATAGGCATTGACCGCATTGATCGTTTCCATCAGCTTTGCCCGATCAATGGAGGTCAGACAGGCAGCGGCGCTGGAGTTTGAGCCGCTGGTTGTGGCAGCAGGGATCGTGCTGATGGCAGTCGCGGCTGCACCGGTCGCGGTTGCTGGCGCGGAAGTCATCCCAGCCGCGGATGTGGAGGTTGCTGCGGGGGTCAACGTGGGAGCAGAACCATCGGTCGTAACGTTGATGACCACCCACAGACGGGAATCGTCACCGACCTTCACGATCGCGCCAGCCGAGTTCTTGATGACAAAATTCGCCTGACGCTTCCCGGTGCTGTTGGGCGCCGTCAGGTTGATCGAGATATCCACGTTCTGGCCAGGATAGGTGATGTCCAGCGGGACATCGAGCGCGTTCATGCGTTCTTCCGAGTAATAGGTCAGTTTGTAATCGGGGCCCCAGACGCAAGTGCCGGTGTTTGCAATGCGCCAGGTTTTGGTGAAGACTGTGCCTGCCGCGACCGCGGTATCATCAGGGATCGTAATATCGGTGACAAACGTGGCGCTGTTGGTGCAATCGGGCGGGTTGGTGGGCCCAACGGTTCCCACGGTAGGAGTAAATGTGACAGCCGTACCATCCGGGGTGGACGTTTCTGTCATGGCAGGTGCAGCCGTCGTGGCCACAGCTACTGTTGGGATCTGCGTGTCCGTCGCAGCGGCTGTGGGTGTTTCGGGAGCCTCGCCCCCTCCGCAGGCAGATAAGGCGAGGGTCATTAACGCAATAATAGTGAAGAGCTTCCTGGTCATTCGCAGCCTCCTTTGCAGTCGTGGTGGATTTAAACTATTCATCTACCTGCTGCCTTCAGCTTATTTATATCTTAGAACATCATCATCTGTGACTTGGATTTTTCGAGCGGGTCGCCTGCGACCTGTTCTTCGAATGTCTCACGCGTCAGCACCGGCAGTTCGATCAGCGTCCGCAGCCGCCGATATTTTATAACCTGAACCTTTTTGATGCGGGCCGCGAGCGAGGGGTCGCGTTGGGCTTTGTAGGCTGCCAGCGCGGCGCGCCCGCCGGGGATCACGATGATCGTTTGTTCCGGCGGATAAGGTGTCTCAGCCAGGGCGCGCCCGAGCAATGCGGAAGCGAGGATATAGAAAGTACGCTCCACCCTGCCATTCTGTTCCCACAGGTAGTTCTTTTCCTGCTTGCGTGTAGCATAGCCCAAGCGTTTGCCAATGGATTCGATCAGGCTGGTGACCCTGGTGAGTTCCTCGCGCCGTTCGGAAGCAACATCCTCCGGGCGCAATTTCCATTGACCGCTCTCCCTTTGGGCATAGGAAGACAGGACGGCATAGATCATACCCATTGATGGAGTAAACAGACCAGGGAAGCGCGGATAGAGATCCTGTTCGAGCTCGCGGTAAATGCTGTTCGGATGTTTTTGCAGGAAGGTGACGATCGCGATCTCGACGCGGTCGGATAAAGATTCTTTTATATCATTCTGAGGAAGCGAAGCGACCGAAGAATCTCCACTCTTGTTAGAGAGACGCTTCGCCGCTTCGCGGCTCACATCATCCCGATGCTCTTTCGGGAGAGTGACATTACTGAGTCCCCACAACCCTGTATCCACATTTTCTCCGCTTGAATAATGGACAAAGCGCGGGTCCTCCTCCAGTGCAGTTTGGATCAACGCGTGGGTGTAGCGCAGCGCCTCATCGAATTCCTGATCCTGTTGTTTGAGCGCATGCGCTTTGACCAGTGCAACCAGGCCTACCGCGTGAACGTGCAGATAACTGGCCGGCTCGCCACGCTCCACCAGATGTGCATGGAGCACTTCTCTCGCATCTTCCAGGTCCGGTTTGTTGGGTTGTCGCTTTAAGTGTTCGCCGCATGTCCACAAAAGCTGAATGGGATCGTGCTGTGTCCGCAGGGCGATGGACTGGAGATCAAACCCGGCGGCGCTCGCGGCGGTGAGAGCTGAGGTGAGGAACGATGGTTCAGGTTCGGTCAACAATCCAAAGAAGGGCGTGCCGAGATGACACAACCCAAAGAGGTGCGTGAACGCCGCATTCGAGGCGGTCGCGTTCCAGGCCCAGTCATAGCGCCTGCGGCGCAGAGCTTGCTTGTACGGTTCCACAGCTTCGCGTCCCCACAGCCAGCCTGACCACAACGCGGACAACGTCCAGAAGGCCTGGTTGGGGCGCGGCAGGGAACCGATCACCGCCTTGATCGGGATCGCCTTTTTGACTTCCTCAGCGAGTTCTTTCAAGCGACCTTCATAGATACAGATGCCGCCGCTCTCCGGGAGCCGCTCTGGCCACGCTTCGACGCGAACGCTCGCGGCGGTTTCCGTCCACTGACTCAGTCCGCGCTCGAGCTGGATCCATAGATTGTGCTCGCGGAACTGGCCGGGGACGTTGAGCTGTTTGGGGCGCCGCCGCTCGGAGGGATGATCCCACAGCGTGTTGCCCGCGTCACAGGCGACCAGGAGCAGGGCATTCAAGGCGTTGCGACGTTCGGGAGTCAAATTCAGGCTGTCGAGGCGGTTGATGACCGTAGTCAAAAAATACAGGGGACGCGGCAGGTAATGTTCGATCGCCTCCTCGGCATAGACGCGATCCTCGTCCTCCAGCGACGCCACACGTTCGAAGGCCCGCGAACGATGCAGCGCGTCCGTTGCGGCAATCTGCTTTGCTTTTTCGACATCCTGTGGGGTTGCAGTGCGTTCACCGGAATCCTGGCAGCGCGGACAGGTGTACATGCGCGCGTACGGAGCATCCGCACCTTTGCGCCAGAGGAAGGCGTCTGTGTAGATCTCTGTTCCACACTTTTCGCAGGTTGTGAGATACAGCGACTGCAAATGCGTGCCGAGGCGTTCCTCGCCCTTTTTTGCAGCAGCCAGGTCCGCCAGGGCAGCTTTGAAATCCACCTCCAGGGGCGGGTTCGCGGACATTTCCAGCAGAAAGCGCGAGATGGGATTGTTCACCGTCACCAGCACGCGATAGCCTGCGCGCGCGGCTTCAATGACCAGCCGGGCGGAGAAACCGAATGGGTCCAGCACCCAGCTTCCCTGTGGCGCGTGATCCGGAAGCCATGTGGAGATGACTCCCTCTTCCAGCGGAGGCGTGAACCGCGCCAGAGGTCCCGGTTCCGCCGGGATCATGCCAGGGATGTAGGGCTGGAGGTCCATAAGTTAAGTATACATCCCCCTGAACATTTTTAAAGTTCCAGGCGGACTCCCCGCCGCCGGGGACGGCAGCGGGAGCGTTGCGCTACGGAAT
>DASTJG010000046.1:0-5563 GCA_035716785.1 Anaerolineales bacterium | reverse complement strand
CCGCTCGACGCGGGCCTTCTCCAGCAGGGTGTCAAGTTCGGGGTTAGAGTAGCCGCCGTTGTTCTGCGATGAACCACTGTGGAAGAGCACATCGGCAAAGTTTTCAGGGTCGGGATAATCCGCGCACCAGCCGCCTCGGATCAACTGGCCATGATTTCCCGCGTAGACCTGGTCGTAATAATAATTTGGCTCCAGGTTTTCCACGGTGATGGTCACACCCAGGTCCTGCTCCCACATCTCAGCCATCGCAGCGACATCCGCGTTGATGTAGCTGCCAATCCCCATATCGCTGAAGACGATTGGCGGCAGCCCATCGGGACCACCATATTTTGACTCTGACAGCAATTGGCGCGCTTGCGCGGGATCGTAAGACAAGCCCTTGAGCGCGCGGTTGAAACCCGGCAGCCCCGGTGGATACAGTCCGTTTGCAGGCAGGTCGTGTCCATCGAGCACCACATCCACGTACTTTTGCCTGTTGAATGCCATGCTGAACGCTTTGCGCACATTCACATCGTCGAAGGGCGGTTGCGTAGTATCGAAGACCATATATTGAGTACATAGATTGACACCGGTAAGCAGTTCATTGTGCAGCGGCTCTGTCGGATCTGTAAAACGCTCGACCGAATAGACTCCCGTAATATCAACCTGGCCTGTTTCGTAAAGCCGCTGGCTATCTCCGGAATATAACTGCACCACAATATATGGAATGCTCGGTGCGCCAAGATAGAACTCTTGATTGGCTGCATATACTTTACGTTCGAAACGTTTCCACTCGATGAGTTTATAGGGACCGGTGCCATTCGGCTGACGATACCATTCCTCGCCGCTTTCCACGTTGGCCTTGTCCACAATCGCCGCAGTTGCAAACGTGAGCTTGAGAAGGAAATACGGTTTGGGCGCGTCGATGGTGACCTGCAAGGTGTGATCGTCGATGATCTTGAGACCGCTGATGTGATCCGCTTGGCCCGTGACCATTTCACGGACGCCAACGATGTCGCCCAGGTACGTCAGCACTGTATCAGACTCAAGCGCGGGGCTGGCGGCGCGCTCCCACGAATAAACTACATCCTGCGCGGTGACCGGGCGGCCATCGTGGAATTTGGCATTCTGCCGCAGATGAAATGTGTAGACGGCGCCATCCGAACTGACCTCCCAGCGTTCTGCCAGATCGGCAGTTAAGTTCAGCGAGGGGTCAAACGAGACCAGTCCGCTGAAGACGCGCTTGTCGCCTGCACTGAGCGTGGTGGCAGGATCGAACGAGCGCGGGTTGGTCGACTCGCCTCCTGCCAGGACCAGGGCCTGATCCAGTGGAACGTCGGTCTGCAAAGCCGACGAAGGATTCGTCCCGATTGCGGCGGTTGAGAGAATCAAAATTAAAGCAATGCCTGTAGTGATGACTTTAGTCATCCGAAAAGCGACTGACCCCACAAGGGTGCTGCGCGAAGTCGCTACTTTTTTCCTATGCATTGTCCCCTCCCTTGCGGTTTTGGTTGCGGACAACGAACCCCAGCACTATCACACCGATCAGCACAAGAAAGATACAGCACATCCCCAGCAGGATCAATGTCAGCGCGAGAGGCGGGCCCGTCCGGCCTGGTGTCTCGGTGGGCTGATCGCCGAGGGAAGAGGTTGGCACAGGTGTTGAAGCGATCTGTGTTTGCAGTGGAGAGCCTCCCACAGGGACAATGGTGGGAACAAAAGTCGGAGTTGCCTGCGCCGTTGGCTGCGTGGAAACCGAGTGGGCCTGCGCGCCGATGGAGGCTCTCCACTCATCTTCAAGTCCGTCCACGTCGAAGCCATACGTTTTGACGAGGGCTTCATCGATGGTCAGTCCATCTCTTAATGCCACGAGCAGGGATGTCATTTTGTCCTGCCCATGTGTCTCGATCAGGAATTTTACGATGCTGTACGACTGGCTATAGGAGAGGTAGGCTTTGTCTGCTACCTCGGAAAATCCGCTGCTCAGCGAGCGAACGGTGAGCAAAGTATCGTCCTTGATGGCATCGTCAAGTTGTCCCTGCGAGGCAGAGTCGAGTCCGCCTTCACTATACACCGCCAGACCTTCGTTGAGCCAGGTGGGCACATCGCCGAGGCAGGAAAATGTCAGGTGGCCGACAAGTACGTGCGTAAGCTCGTGAACGATCGCATCCTTGCCCCAGTCGAGTTCGTATTTTGAAATGCCCAAAATGACAATATTCTGGTCGGGGAAGGCCTGCCCACCTGTCCAGGATGGTTCGTAAAGAATAGCTTCCTGCAGGTCATAGGTATCAGCGTAGATGTAAAGATCGATGGGTGCATCGGCTTTGAGTCCCGACTGCGTCTCGTTAAATACCAGGCCCTCATAGGCAGCATTAGCGAGATCGGTCGCGAAGGTTTGATCCCCTTCATACCAGTGCAATTGCAGGTAGTCGCCGTTCTGCATGGTTTGCCAGGTGTGGTTGTCATCCAGCCAGACGGCGGTTGCTTTGTCCGTGACGGTTTCATTGCCAGTGGCATCCGTAATGCGCCATTGCCACCAGAGCTGTGCTCCCGGAGGGAGCGAGCCGCTCTGACGCATTTCCCAGGTCCACTCGGCGTCCACGGTTGTGCCGGGCGTGAACTGGGGAAAGGCTTTGGCAACCACTTCACCGCAAGTCTGTTGTTCGTTTCCGTATTCCAGCACAACCGAGGTGATCTCCACATCGCTTGTGATAGTGGCACGGAATGTGGCTGTTTCCGGAAAATTGAGGATAATTTCATTGTTCGTCACGTTCAGCAGAGGGGAGGCAAAGGCCGGAGTAACGGTCAGCAGGCTGAGGCTGAGAAGGATCGCAAGTGTCAATTTCCGCATGAGTACGAATGCTCCTGTGCAAGATTTACGCAAGTGTATCACCGCGTGAGCTGAATCCGTCACCTTCCAAATGCTTTTCAACCAAGAGCGCATGGTTTGACGCATATATCCTTTTGCATGTATAATCTTTTTAATCTCCCGTGCGGGGGATTTTGTTGAGGCATACTCTATGGCACTACGCGGCAACCTCCGAGATTTTACAATTACACAACTGCTCAATCTTGTTAACCTGGCTCAAAAGACCGGCACACTGGTGGTGGACGGTCCCAGCGAACAGGCATACATTTCCTTCCGCGAGGGGAAATTGGCGTATGCGCGGGTGGGTCAGGATGACGGAAGTCTTGCGGCTGTTTTGCACAAAGCGAATCGGTTGACCGTGAATCAGTATCGTGCGATTGTAGAGCGGGCGGGAAAGATCACAGATAAGGAACTGGGTTTGTTGCTGATCAATGCGGGGTATCTGACGCAGGAAGAGATCCTGCTCAATTTGCAAAGTTACTTTACGGAAGCTATTCGCCGCCTCTTTACCTGGGTGGAGGGCTTCTTCCGTTTCGAGGGAGACATGCTGCCTCCCGAGGATCGCATCAATGTGCGGCTCGACCTGGAAAATATTATTATTGAAGGATCCCGCCAGTTACGTGAGTGGGAGCAGCTCCAGGATGAAATTCCCAGCCTGGATATGGCGCTCAAGTTTACAGATCGCCCGCTGAAAAATGTGAACCTGAGCGTGGAAGAATGGCGCGTTGTTTCTTATATTAATCCGCGCAACACCATGAAGCAGATCGCGCAGACGAACAAGATGAATGACCTCGATGTGCGTCGGATCGTATATGGACTTTTGCAGGCGGGCCTGGTTGAGATTATCCGTCCGGAGGGCATGGTCGTCCAAATGAGCCCAAAGACGTTCCCAACGCAGGACAAGGAAGAACAGAAATCACTGGTCAACAAATTAATTGGGCGTATACGCTCGCTGTAATCATTGAGACAGAAGGATAAGCACTTATGCAAACAGTAAAAATGGTGGTCACGGGCCCTTTCAGTGCTGGCAAGACGGAGTTCATTCAATCCGTCAGCGAAATTGATGTTGTCTCTACCGAGCGTAAGATTTCCAGTGCTGCAGAGCGTTCCGTAAAAGAATCGACAACTGTTGCGATGGACTTTGGTCGCATTACTGTGGACGAAGATCTTGTGCTTTACTTGTTCGGTACACCCGGCCAAAAGCGTTTTGATTTCATGTGGGAAATCCTTTCCGAGGGCATGCTGGGATTTATTGTCATGGTGGATAGCACCCGCCCGGAGACGTTCCGGGAGGCGCGCTCCATCCTGGAAACATTCCGTGCCTATGCACCCACTCCGTACGTGGTGGCCGCCAACAAGCAGGATAAGGATGACGCCTGGGACCTCGAAGACATGCGTCATGCCTTGCGGCTGGATAGCAAGACCAAGTTCCTTCCATGTGTTGCCACAGATAAAGCAACTGTGAAGTCTGTCCTGCTTGAATTGCTTTATAGTATTCTGGCTGAAATGGAGTCGGGCGAATAAGGGGAACCCGTTAGTAAGAAGCCGTGTCATCCATCACCACTGATCAAGGGATCGTTCATTACGAAGTTTACGGGCGGGGCAGACCCGTTATTCTGCTGCATGGCTGGCTCGGTTCATGGGGACTCTGGCAGGAGACGATGAGCTTCCTGGGCCGCTATTACCGCACCTATGCCCTAGACTTCTGGGGGTTTGGTGAATCAGGGAAAAAGCGCGAGACCTATGCGGTTCAGGATTTTGTCAGCCTTGTCGATCAGTTCATGGAGCAGTTGGGGATCGTCAATGCGCCGCTGGTCGGTCATAGCATGGGCGGGACGGTCAGTCTTTCAGTGGCGATCAAATATCCCCAGCGTGTCAACAAAGTGGTGGTGGTGGGATCGCCCATTGTAGGCTCCTCGCTTGCTGTGCCGCTAAAACTGGCAGGCTATCGGGGTATTGCATTTATGCTTTTCAATATGATGGGTGGTTTTCGCCTTGCGATGAGAGTCGCTTCACCTGTGATCTGCCGTGACGAACGCTTTGCGAATATGATGGATCGTGACCTTTCTCGGACTACCCTGGAATCTTTCCTGCTTTCAATTGCATCTTTGCGTCGGACAGATCTGCGTCCAATGCTCGGGCAGATCAAAATTCCTGCCATGGGGATGTATGGAGACCGCGATGTAATTGTCCACCCGAAGCAATGGGAGCCTATGAAAAAAGGAATTGAGCACGCACAGATCGAGCGTTTCCCCACGGCGGGTCATTTCATTATGCTGGAAGAACCTCAAGACTTCTCTCAACGCCTTAAGGCATTTCTTGATATGAAGGACCCGGTTCCTGCAACGGTTATGTCCACAACCCTGACGCCCACTCCTTCCGTAACTTTGTGAACCCTGAGATGCACTATTATTATCCAAACCGGATGGGGAGGATTATCCTCATGTCCATGGAAGAGGTGATTGGGCGGAACGGGATCAATGCAGTCCTCAATCTTTCCTCCCTTTCAGGGCTTATCGAGAACTATCCACTAGATAACGCCAATCTTGATTTCCCCTTTTCAACGGTAAGTAGTCTGACAAACATGCTGGAGCAGGTTTATGGCCCACATGGCGGTCGCGGACTCGCCCTGCGTATCGGTCGTGCCTGTTTTAACTATGGCTTACGTCAGTATGGAAAGCAGCTGGGGTTGATGGAAATGACCTTTCGCCTGCT